>CAYUJH010000117.1:0-6703 GCA_964444995.1 uncultured Roseobacteraceae bacterium
GTCGTCGGCGCGTCCGGAGGTTTTGCCTCTCTCCAAAATGCGTTTGGTCAGTTCTTCCTCGTCCACCTCTAGGGCAACCAAGCCGCTGATGCTTGTTCCGTGTTTTTGGAGCAGGGCATCAAGGGCCACTGCTTGCGCTACGGTACGCGGAAAGCCATCGAAAATAAATCCTGCGGCATCGCGGTGCTCGTTGAGTTTGTTTTCAATCATGCCAATCACGATTTGGTCAGAAACCAATTCTCCACGTGCCATGATAGACTTGGCTTCAAGTCCAAGTGGTGTGTTAGCAGCGATTTCAGAGCGTAGCAAGTCGCCCGTACTCAAGTGTACCAAATTGTACTTTTGTTTAATTTTTTCGCTTTGCGTGCCTTTTCCAGCCCCCGGAGGGCCAAATAAAATTAGATTTAGCATAGTAGTTCCAAATTGTTTCGTTTATCTTACATCTATATCTGTCAAAATCAATATTTTTGTCTGTCCCCAAAGGATTAACGCGGTAAAAATCAAGGATATATCCTCGTGCAGTCCATAAGGTATCGTTTCTTATATACGCAGTACGCCTTGAAGCTCCTCTCCTCTGGCGCGGCACAAATGTAAAGCCATAGGACGGATTACACGGGTTATTTCTTTTGAACTTAGCGTTTTTTTTCCATATTTCCGCAAAATATTCTGCGGAAGCGAATATAAAAAAAGTCAAACAGTCGTTTCAAGAGCAGATTTATCTAACGAATAGTTGTAAAAAACCACTCGTTGTGCCTATATTTACTCGCTTTACTTGTACGAACTATAACTACATTAACGCGCCTACTGATGCATCGTCTTTGTTACCATACTGTCTTTATGCTGCTGCTACTCGCCTTTGTGCCTGTGGATTCTGCCTTTTCGCAGGCCAGCAGGGTAGATAGTTTGCTAGTGCGCGTGAAAAATCTCCCCCCCGACACCACAAAGGTGCATGTGTACGGGCAACTCTCTCAAGCACTCAACCGAGAAGATGTTGAGAGTGCGCTGCAATACGCAGAGCTGGGCATAGAACTTGCCGAGCAGCTAAAATATCCGTATGGCAGAGGTTTGCTGTTGCTACGCAAGGCAGAAGCTACTACGCGTAAAGGCCAGTTTCTGGATGCACTCAAAATTTTGCGCGAAGCCTCCAACTTTTTTGATGCGCGCCTACATAAGCGAGAAATTGCGACGCTTCATATCGACATGAGCAACAACCACCAGCGCGTGGGTAATCTCGGCGAGGCACTCGAAGATGCGCAGCAAGCCTATCAAATAGCGGAGAGCTTAAACGATAAGGTCAGTCTTGCAGCAGCCTCGAATACCATAGGGCGCATCTATGCCCGTCTTGGCAATCCTTCCAAAGCATTGGAGTATTACAACCGAAATCTAGCTATTAATAGCTCGCGCAACGACCGCCGCGCACAGGCCACTACGCTCAACAACTTAGGGAGCACTTACAAAGACCTCGGGCAGTACGATAAAGCCATTTCTTCGTTGATGGCCTCTTTGAAAATAAATCTCGAACTGGAGAATAAGCCGACACTTATATATAACTATGCCACGTTGAGTGAGGTCTATCAACTTACCGATAATCTCGACTCGGCCTATTTGTACGCGCAGCTCTCTATGGATCTCTCCATAGAACTAGACGACCCTTACGAAATTGCCTACGGCTACAACGACCTTGGCCGAGTGTTTTTAGGTAAAAAAGAGTACGACCGTGCCCGCGAATACCTCCAGAAAGCCTACACAAGCTCGAAGGCGATTATGGCCAGCGAGGTAGTAGAACTTGCCGTGCAGAACTTAAACAGGCTTTACAAAGAAACTGAGGAATACGACAGTGCGTACCGCTACCTTAACGAGCTACTCGCTATCCGCGAGGATGTCTGGTTTAAGGATGCAAAGAAAATTTCAGACCTTCAACTCTACTTCACCAACGAGCAAAAACAGGCAGAAATAGACTTGTTGAATAAGGAAAATGCGTTGAAAGAGTCGGAGATAAAACGCGAAGCTCTGATAATCAACGTAGTAGGTGCCGGTATTGTGGTAGCGTTCATCCTTTTGGCACTTTTGTACCGCAACAACCGCAGTCAGCGCAAGGCAAACACACTGCTGCAGCAAAAGAATGAAGATATTGAAGCCAACCGCCACGAGCTAGAGGTTCAAAAAGAGCAGGTGCAAGAAGCACTAGAAAACATTAAGTTGCTTAGTGAAATTGGGCAAGAAATTACCGCCTCGCTCGATGTGGAGCATATCATCGAAACGGTCTATCAGAGTGTAAACAAGATTATGCCCGCAGAAGGCTTTGGCATTGGCATCTACAACGAAGACACGCATGCTATTGAGTTTCCGGGTTTTATCGAAAAAGGCGAAATATTGCCGCACAGCTCGGACAGCATGGAAGACCCCAACCGCCTATCTGTCCTTTGTTTCAAAGATGCCAAGGGCATTGTCATCAACGACTACATCCAAGAGTACAGCAAGTATATTTCCATCGTATTACCCCCCAATGCTGGCGATATTGCCTCCTCTATCATTTACTATCCGCTACGTACTAAGAAAAATACGATTGGGGTGATTACCGTGCAGAGTTTCCGCAAAAATGCCTACTCAGAAAACCACGTGAATTTGCTGCGCAACATGGCTATCTACATCGCTATCGCTCTTGAAAATGCAGAGACGTACCGACGTATCGAACAAAGTAATGCCGAGATTGCGGAGCAAAAAACACTTATCGAACGCAAAAACAAGGAACTACTTCAGCAAACCAAGCAGGTACAAGAAGCATATCAGAACATCAAACTGCTCAGCGAGATTGGTATAGATATTACGGCAAACTTATCGGTAGAAAAAATTATTTCTACCGTATATCAGAGCATAAATACACTGCTTAAAGCCGAAATATTTTCTATCGGGCTTTTCAGCGCGGAGTACAATCGGCTCGACTTCGTGGGAAGTATGGAGAACGATGTGCAGTTGCCGTTCCACTTCGATAGCCTTGATGACAGCGAGCGCCTTTCGGTGGTGTGTTTCAAGGGGCTGCGCGAAATCCTCATCAACGATATTCAGAAAGAATACCAAAGGTATGTTCCCTATGGCGCAGTACCTACCCCAAGCGAGGGCGAACTGCCCGAGTCCGTTATTTTCTTGCCCCTAATTGGCAAAAAGGAAACGCTCGGCATCATTACCGTGCAAAGTTTCCAGAAAAACGCCTATTCAGACTACGACCTGAACATCTTGCGCAACTTGGCTATTTATGCGGCTATCGCCTTGGAAAATGCAGAGTCTTTCCAACGCATCGAGCTAATTAACCAAGAAATTGCCGAGCAGAAAGAGATGATTGAAGAGAAAAATGCTGTGTTGGCGCGTAAAAACGAAGAAGTCGAACGCTCTTTCTCTAACCTACAACTTCTCGGGCAAATCGGGCGCGACATTATCGCCAACCTTTCTGTGGGTAAAATCATCGAAACGGTGTACGAAAATGTAAACTCCCTCATGGATGCTTCCGTCTTCTGGATTGGCATTTACGATAAACATCGCGGCGCATTAGAGTTTGAGGGCGGCATCGAAAAAGGCGAAAGTCTGCCTTCTTTCGACATTAACTTGGAGGACGACGAGAAACTCGCCGTAATTTGCTTCCGCGACCAACGCGAAATTATCATCAACGACTTCGAGAACGAGTATAGCAAGTACCTTTCGCACAAATCTCCCGCCGTTGTGGGCGATGTGCCTAGCTCCATCGTCTATTTGCCCATTACCACCAAAAACCAACGATTGGGCGTGCTCACTATCCAGTCGTTCAAGAAAGACTCCTACCAAAACTACGAAGTTACTATTTTGCGCAACTTGGCTACCTACATTGTAATTGCCTTGGAAAATGCCATCCTCTACGAGCACTTGGAAGAGGAAGTCGCCGACCGCACCGCCGAGGTGGTAACGCAAAAAGAGGAAATCGAAAAGCAAAAAGAGGAAATCGAGCGGGCACTACTTACCGTGCGCCAACTCAGCGAGATTGGTCAGGTGCTTACCGGTACACTTTCAGTAGATACTATCATCGGTCAGTTATACGAAAATGTAAACCGTTTGATGGATGCCGCTGCCTTTGGTATTGGTATTTATCGCCCCGAACTCAACCTCATTGAGTTCCCCGGTGCACAAGAACGCGGCGAAACGCTTCCGACCTTTACCCACAGCCTATCCGACAAAAATCGGTACTCGGTATGGTGTTTTGAAAATCAGCAGGAGGTCATCATCAACGATGCGACCGTAGAGTACCAAAAGTACGTACTTGAAACAGTGCCAGCGGTACAAGGGCAAAACCCCATATCGATTGTATATATGCCCCTTACCCTCGAAGAAAAAGTCATAGGGGTAATTACGGTGCAAAGTTTCCGCAAAAATGCCTACAACGAATACCATATCAACATTTTGCGAAATCTTGCTGTATATGCAGCTATTGCCCTTGCCAATGCAGAAGCGTATGCTAAGATTGAGAGTCAGAATGAGAAAATTAGCCGTGTGAGCCAGAAGGTACAGGCGAGTATCAACTACGGCAAGCGCATCCAAGAAGCGATTTTGCCGCAGCGCTCTATCATCCGCCGAAGCATTCCCGACTCGTTCATCCTCTTCCGCCCGCGCGACATCGTAAGTGGCGACTTCTTCTGGTTCCTCGAACGAAAAGGCAAAACGTACATAGCAGCCGTGGACTGTACAGGGCACGGCGTCCCCGGCGCATTTATGAGCATGATTGGAAACGACCTGCTCAACGAGATTGTGAACCTATTGGGCGTAGAAGAGCCCGATAAAATCCTCAATGCGTTGCACATACGCATCCGACGTGCCTTGAAACAAGATAAAAACGACAACCGCGACGGCATGGACTTGGCACTGTGCGTAATTGACCACAACCGCCACGTACTTCAGTTTGCAGGTGCGAAAAACCCACTTGTGTACTACGACCACATTGACGGGCAGATGCACATGATTAAAGGGGACAAGATGCCGATTGGTGGCTCGCAAAAAGAAGAGGCGCGCGAATTTACGTTGCACGAATTGCCACTCGGCGAGCAAATGAAGAGCTTTTATATCTTCAGCGATGGCTACCAAGACCAGTTTGGGGGACGGAATGAAGACCACCCGAACGGGCAGAAGTTTATGCTGCGCCGATTGAAGGAGACATTCTTAGAAATGAAAGACGTACCCATGCGCCAACAACGCGACATATTAACTGCAAAGCTGGATGACTGGATGGCTGGCGAACCCCAAATTGACGATGTGCTCGTAATTGGGTTTCGTGCATAACCCACTGACTTGTCGTAAAACAGACCCTCACAACTTTATAGAAAAATAGGGAGAAACGTCGTTGAAAAGGCGAGCTGACTGTTTGCGTGTAAACAGCCAGCCTCTCTTGCGGCCTACGGGGCACAGGGTGTGGTGCCAAATCAAAATGATATGTAATAACATACCCTTTGGCGCACTTTTCGATAGAGGAAAGTATCCATGGTTTTCGAATTGTGCTATATGTTCGATGTTCCGAACGATAAATGCCCTGTTGACCCTCAAAAAAAAATGATTCTTCCCATGAATATCCTGTACCTTATTGTCGTGTGGAGAATGCTTACCACTGACTTTGTTAGCCCTCTTCCAGCTCCAGCCCCATTCGTTGCTGTCGAGCATTGCATCACACCCGAAGAAGTTCGCCTCTACGAACTCATTATGGCCTACCGAAAAAGCAAACGGCTGCCCACTATCCCCTGCTCGGCTTCGTTGACCAAAGTTGCCCAACTGCACGTGCGCGACCTTGCCGAAAACCAACCGGACCAAGGAGACTGCAACATGCACAGTTGGTCCGATAAAGGCTCGTGGAGCTCCTGTTGCTATACCTCCGACCACGCGCAGGCAAACTGCATGTGGAGAAAGCCGAGCGAACTGACGGAGTACAAGGGCATCGGTTACGAAATTTCCTACGGCGCTAGCTGGGCAAGTGTTACCGCCGAAGGTGCACTTGCCGGATGGAAAAGCAGCCCGGGACACAACGAAGTGATGATAAACCAAGGTATTTGGAAAGAAAAGTGGAATGCGGTGGGCATAGGTATCTACAAAGGATATGCAGTAGTCTGGTTTGGAAGGGAGAAAGACCCTGCCGGTTGGCCTGCCAAGTGCGAAAATTAGCTCCCATGAAGAGCCACAAGGCGCAACAAGGCGTTAAAATACGCTTGTAAATGCGTGCTAGGTTGCTTATCAGAGGGCGTTTGTTTATTTTGGGACAACTTTAAAGTCTTCCATTAAACAAACACTACAAGCACATGAAAAAAACACTCCTACTGGCATTTGCCAGCTTGTTCGCCACATGCACTGCATGGGGGCAGGGCACGCAACTGCTGCGCGAACCTACGGTTTCTTCCACCCACATCGTGTTCGTATATGCCAATGACCTCTGGAAAGTGCCCCGCGATGGTGGCGATGCTGTTCGGCTTACGAGCAGCGAGGGCGCAGAGTCGGTGCCGCACTTCTCGCCCGACGAAAAATGGATAGCCTTCACAGGCCAATACGACGGCAATACCGATGTATATGTCATCCCGGCCGAAGGAGGTACGCCCCAACGCCTTACCTACCACCCCACCGCCGACTTCGTACAAGGCTGGACACCGGAAGGTGAGGTCATGTTCCGCTCAGGGCGCGAAAGCCGACCTACGCAAACTAGCAA
>CAYUJH010000118.1:0-6699 GCA_964444995.1 uncultured Roseobacteraceae bacterium
AAGTTGGCTGCCCGCTGCACCAAGGTATGCAGCTCTTCGCGCAGCGTTTCGCGGTTTTGCTCGGCAAACAGGGCGGGGAACAAGCCACTAACAAATTTTTCGGTGCCGTGCTCGCGGATAAATGCGGCTGTTTTGTCGCGCTGCGCCTTCTTCTCGTCGGAGTCGGGGAAGGCGGTGGAGTGCAGCAGACCAAGACCCGCCACCAGCTCGGGATATTTTTCGGCAAGTGCCAACGCTACGTAGCCCCCCATCGAATGCCCCACAAGCACGCAGGTTTGTAGGTCTAACTCTGTGAGTAGCAAGTGTAGTTCTTCGGCCATGTCGTCGAGCGAAAGTGGAGCGTTGGTAGCAGGGGGTACGCTGCGCCCAAAGCCGGGCAGGTCGGGGCAGAGTACAGCACGTTGCCGCGAAAGACGTGGGGCAAGCCCGCTCCAGATGCGGTGGTCTTCGCAAAAGCCGTGTAGCAGCACAAGGGGTAGTGCCTGAGAGGGGTACAAGTGATGGTGAAGCAGATTCATGGGCGTATTAATGTTTCGGTAGAGGTCGTATGTAGTGTCCGTAATAGGTATGCATTGCAAAGTTTTTGTGCGACTTTTGAGTTTGATACCCCTAATGTACTGATTTTTTCGATATGCTTCCTATGTACTATGCCGGAGTTTAGACAAGCCGCCTTTCTACGTAAACTAAAATTCTGTGTATCAGTATAGTTACGAAATAATGTTTGTGTTGTAAAATGTTGACTACTTTTGCATAGTTACCTAGACTCACAGAGGATAGCCGACTTGTTCTTATCGTACATTTCTTTTTCGTTGATATGCCACTACTCCCTTTTCTGAAAGAGGTCGCAACCGAAATTTACGCGAAACATCGCGCCGAGTTACCTTATTGGCAAATTGTGTTGCCCTCGCGCCGTGCGGCACGTTACTTCCAACATTATCTTACGGAACTAACTGTACAGCCTTTGCTCGCTCCTGATATTGTATCTATGGATGATTTCGTAAGACGACTTAGCCGCCTGCAAGTCCCCCCGCAGGTAAACCTGTTACTGCGCCTCTACGACACCTACAAAACCTACGACACCAACCCCAAACACAGCTTAGAGCGGTTTACGCCGCTCGGTCTTACCCTGCTGAAAGATTTCAGCATGATTGATAAGAACCTGCCCGAAGCCCGCGCACTCACTATATTTGAGTACCTAAAAGACGTGAAAGCCTTGGAGCGTTGGGGTGAAAACTTGGGCAACGACTACTCGCCCGAACGCTATAAATCGGTGGCAGAATATTTTGCCTTTTGGGAATATTTAGAGAAAACCTACATAAACTTCCGCAGTACGCTCCTCGCGGAAGGATTGGCGTACAGTGGGTTGGCGTATCGCAAAGTGCACGAATCGCTAGAAGAGTTGATAGCAACGGAAGGAGTCGCGCATGTAGCCTTTGTGGGGTTTGCCCAGATGACCGGTGCGGAGGAAGACATCATGCGTACCCTGTTAAAAATCAATAAGGCAAGCACGTTCTGGGATGCCGATGCGTATTACATGCAACATCGTTGGCACGAAGCCGGCGACTATATCCGCAAGTACCAGACAACGTGGCTCTCGCAGCCGATTGTTTTTCCCAATCACTTGCAAACGCATCCCAAAGAAATTCGGTTCGTAGAAGCCCCCAACGAGTTGAGCCAAGCGCGGTACGCCGGGCAGCTCATCGGCGAAGAAATTGAAGCCGCCCTGCGCGAAAACAGGCTCGACGCGCTGCGCAAAACCGTGAACCACACTGCTATTCTATTGCCCGATGGCGCCATGCTAGGGCCTGTACTCCACGCCCTGCCCGACTATAGCGCACAGGGATTCCCTACGGCCAACTACCTGAATATCACGATGGGAACTTCGCTGCGAAACACACAACTTGCTGACTTTGTACAGCTTATGTTTCAGATGCAGGAGCGCACGCTGCGAGGGAACGCACAGAAGATTTACTACAAAGACCTCGAATACTTGCTTGCCCACCCGTATTTGCTTTTCGAAACCGACACGCAACAGGTAGCCGCCACGCTCCTTTCCGAAATTCGCACGAAAAACAAAGCCTATATTCCCTTGAAAGAACTGCTCGCGCATTGTCCCGCTGGCAGTTTGCTGCACAAGGTATTCACTCCGTGGAAGGGGGAAGTGTTCGCCGCACTTGAAAACCTGAAAGATATTTCCGAGTGGCTTTCCGCGCAATTTGCCGACGAAGAAGGCTCGCTTGAGCAGGAACTGCTCTTTCATTTTTACACGCTGCTCAACAATTTACAAAAGTCGTTTTCCGAGCGCAAAGACGGGCAGCTCAAGCTGCATACGTTCCGCTATTTTTTGCTCGAACTAATGAAAAACCAGTCTGTGCCTTTTAGCGGCGAGCCGATAAGCCCTTTCCAAATTATGGGGATGTTGGAAAGCCGCACGCTCGATTTTCAACACGTCATCGTTCTTTCGTGCAACGAGGGGATACTGCCCAAGGGAAAGGTGCTCGACTCGGTCGTGCCTTTCGGGATGCGCTTGCAATACCAACTGCCCTCCCACCAAGAAAACGATGGCTCGTTTGCCTACACCTTCTACCGGCTGTTGCAACGTGCCGAACGCGTTACGCTGCTCTATCAAGCAAGCAACGGGCAGCGCAGCAAAGAGCCAAGCAGGTTTATCCAACAAATGGAAAACGAATGGAAAAATCATAGCAATATTCAGTTTTCTTACCATAAAATACACCTTACCGCACCCGAATTTAACGAGCGCGTGGAAGAGGTTATCGAAAAGGATGAGGAAATTATTGCTAAAATACGAGAGATATTAAAACGCGGACGAAGTCCTTCTGCTATCAATACCTATATTAAAAGTCCGCTCGAATTTTTCTACAAGTCGCTTTTAAAGCTCGAAGACCCCAAAATGGTAGAAGAATACCTCGACCACCGTACCTTTGGCACAATGTTGCACGAAACGCTCGACCGTGCATTAAAGCCGCACATTGGGCTAGAAATAGGAGGCGAAACTCTTCAAAAAATTAGCCGCGACGAAGAAAAATTACGAGTCTTGTTAGCCGAAGGTGTACTTGCGCAATTAGGCGAGGTAGATATTGATACGGGGAAAAATTATCTACTCAAAGAAACAGCCCTCGATTTAATTGGACAATTTCTGCGCTACGAAAGCAGGGAACTGCCCTACATGGTCATTGCCTTAGAACGGGCTATTGGTGCAAATACGGTGGTGAACGTACCGCACACACAAGAACCTATGCCTGTGCGCGTAAGTGGTTTTGCCGACCGCATAGACCTGCAACGCCTGCCCGACGGCCGGTACCACCTGCGCGTAGTGGATTATAAAACGGGAAGTTTTGACCCTAAAGCACTAAAAAGCGAAAGTCTTGCCGAGCTGTTCACCGTGCCCGAAAAATCGAAAATTGTGCAGTTGATGCTCTACAAATTCATCGTCATTCGGTTGGTGCAGGCGGGGGAGCTGCCTCATTTGCCGCCCGATTTTTCGCTAGAGCGCGACCAAATTAGTGCCGGCTTTTTCTTTTTTCGCCAGCTAAGTGCCGGGTACGTGCAATACACCCTCGGAGATGCCCCTGCCAATAACTTCGATTTTGCCGAGTACGTAGAAAAGTTTTTGCACGTCTTCGCAAGCGACTTGCTCAATATTTCGCGCAGTTTTACAGAGACTCCTTCCGATTTTGAGCCTTACATTTCGGCAATCAGAAAAAGCTAATGCAGCCGCACAAAAAACCCCAAGAATTTTCGAAATTCTTGGGGTTTTGCGTGTTTTTTACCGAAAAAAACGGCTTACAAGGCAGCAAGGGCAGCTTCGTAGTTCGGTTCTTGGGCAATCTCAGGAACTTGCTCAGTGTAGGCTACTTTACCGGCCTCGTCAATAACAACAACTGCACGCGAATGTAGATGCGCGAAAGGAGGGTCTATGATTTCCAAGCCGTAGTCTTTTCCGAAAGAGCCTGTGGCGTAGTCGGACGCAGTAATCACATTTTCAATGCCTTCCGCACCACAGAAGCGGGCTTGTGCGAAGGGCAAGTCGCGCGATACGCATACCACAACCGTATTGGCCAAACTCGCTGCCTTTTGGTTAAAAGTACGCACCGAAGCAGCACAGATGCCAGTGTCGATGCTTGGGAAGATGTTAAGAATGACTTTTTTCCCTTTCAAATCGGCCAATGAAATGGGGCTTAAATCGCTTTTAATAAGGGTAAAATCTTTGGCAGGTGTACCCACAGCGGGTAGTGTGCCACTCGTTTGTACTGGGTTTCCTTTGAACGTGATGGTGCTCATTGCATGTATAGCGTTTAGGGTGAAACAAAAGTCGCGGCACATGGCCGGCGCTGTTCAGATAACTCGCTCGGTTGCGTAAAGTTTGCTAACTCACGAGGGGAAGCGCGTAGAGCATCAGCACGGTGAAAAGCGTTACGAGCAAGGGGCCTAGAAGGCCTATGCTTAATCCGCCAAGCCGGAAATCTTTTTGTACGAGGTAGCCAGTACTGAACACCATCGCGTTGGGCGGTGTGGAAATGGGCAAAAACAACGCATTGGAGGCACTTAGACCGATGACAAGGGCAACGGCAAGGGCGTATTCCGGCAAACTGACCATCGCAATAGGAATGAGGATAGAGGCCGTGGCGGTGTTGCTCATAATATTCGAAAGGACAACGGTCAGCAGTCCCAATCCTGCCAATACGATAAATACGTATGGGCCTGCCGCGTCGAAATTCACTTTAGCTAGGTAGGCATTGGCAAGGCCGGTGTCCAAGATGGCAATACCCAAGGCCAAACCGCCGGCTACAAGCATGAGCGTATCCCATGGCAACGAGCGCACGTCGTCGGAGTTTACTACCCCAGCAACGGTGAGGAACACAATCGGGATGCCCGATACGGCTGCTACTGGCAACCCGTGCAGCGGCGAGGTAATCCACAGCCCCACGGTAAGTAAAATAGTCGCTGTTACGATGTTGCGTTGTTGATGTTCAAAACGGAGGTCGTCGTCGGTCGCATCGGACGCGTGCTCTTCGGCGGCAGGCATTTCAAAGTACCCTCCGCGAATTTTGAAGTAGCGCGTTAAAATCAACCAAAACACAAAAATCATGAGTAAGGCGATGGGAAATCCTATAATCATCCACTCTACGAAATCGATTTGAACGCCACGTGCATTTAACGCACCGACCGCAATCGCATTGGGCGGGCTGCCGATAATCGTTCCCATGCCTCCTACCGAAGCCGCTGCGGGAATGCCCAAAAGCAAGGCTTTGCGGATGTGCGGCTCGCCACTCAGAGAGACGAGCAGTGGGGTAATGGCGGCAATCATCATGGCGGTAATTGCCGTGTTCGACATGAGCATTGAACCCAAGCCCGTGGTAAGCATTAGCCCCAGCAGCAGGCGGCTGCGTTTTGTGCCGAATACCCGCAGGGTTGTTTTAAAAAGCCGCCGGTCGAGGTGAGTTTTTTCCATGCCTTTTGCCATAAAAAAGCCCCCTAACATAAGCCAAATCACAGGACTAGACCATGTATTTACGTATTTGGAAACGTCTTTCGCCTCTTCGGCCAGCAGGGTGGTACCCTGCGTGTACGCCAAAAAGCCGATGATGAGAATACTTACCGCAAACGGAGGAATCGCCTCAGTTACCCATAGCGCTACGGCGAAAAAGACGAGAAAAAGGGTATAGTTTTGAAGCGGAGTGAACGAGGGTTCTCGTAGCCACAAACTAAGCAAAAAAGCCGCTACGCCGCAGCCTGCAAAAAGCAGGGTGCGCGTAGATACTTCGGGGCGGTGTTTGTGAATAAATAAGCGTACACTAGCAATTCGCGAGTCTGCCATATTACCAAAGTCAAAGTGTTTGTGTAGGAAGTTTGATTGTTTGTTGTAGTGCGCCTCATGAAAGACGTTGATAAAAACAAAGTTCGGCATTTTTAGTCAAATCACAGTAATTCTCACTTTGAAAACATTCTTTGGCTTAGTCCTGCGGTAAAAACATGATAAGATTAAAAAATTGACTATCAGTTGTTTATAAAAAATATTACTCTCCTGTCAAAATAAAACCAAATTTTATTTGGAAAATTCATTGATTCTCCAGACAAATCGTCTAAAATGAGAATTGCTGCTGTATTTCTTACATCAGAACAAGTCTATTCTTTGGATGCTGTCAATTTCCCCACATACCGACCTTTTCACATGAAAAAAGGCACTGAACGCTCAATGCCTTTTGTATGTTTTGCCGGCAGCCTAAAGGCTATGGTACAATATCACAGTTTTTCCGAGTAATAAAATAGCACAAAACATGCCATGAAAATAATAAGAAAAAGATGCACTTTAAAGAGTTGCTTGTCCTTTTGCCTATAGTATCTGATTGCGCTTGTAAGGACTGCCCAAAATCCTCCAATAAAAAATAGTACAATGAGGGCATTTACTACAGTATTCATAATTCCTTTATTTTAGAATAAGCCATCTATACCACGATTCACTTGATTTAAGGATGGACATGATTTGATTTACCTGATTTTGAATGAGGTATGAGACCAAAATTTCGCAAAGCTCATGCGTTTCAGTATAATCAACGTATTTCTTTACGTAAGGTCAGTTATTAGCATGAAACTTACCGCTTAGGTAATTGTAAACAACCATAAAAGCGTTATTCCAAAAGTAGTAATCAACCACAGAAAACACAATACCTAAAACCA
>CAYUJH010000119.1:0-6638 GCA_964444995.1 uncultured Roseobacteraceae bacterium
AGACATCGCGCATATAGACAATATACGCCGACTGTGTGCCAAAAGTGGCTTCTTTTACATAAAAATCAATCTCAAGCGTTCCGTGCGCCACCTTGCGTTGGAAACGGGACATCACGCTCAGTACATCTTTTAGCTGCTTTCCACCGGTTAGCTCGGCAAACGATTTACCGCGCATGGCACTCGCACTCAGTTCAAAAAGTCGTTCGGCTGAAGCGTTGACCTCCTCTACATGCCCCGTAGCGTCGAAGAATAAGATAGGGTTAATAGCTCCTTCGAAAAACGCCTTACTTTTTGCGTCGCTCATTTCGAGGAGCTGAGTTTTGCGGCGCATTTCTTCTTGGGTGGCTTGCAGTTCTTCCAAGTTTTGGCGCATTTCTTCTTCTTGGGCGCGCATTTGTTCGGCTTGCTGCTGCGAAGTTTGTAGCAGTTGGTACGTGCGCAAGTTCATTTGCACGCTTGAGAGCGTGGCGGCAATATTCTCGGAAAGTTTTTCTAAAAATTCCAGCTGGTAGTCTTCAAAGGTATGAAACGAGGCTAATTCGATAATGCCAAACACCTCATTGTTTACTTTTAGAGGCGAAATGAGCAAGCTCTTCGGGCGTGCGCCGCCTACCCCCGAGGTGATAAGGGCATAGTCGTGAGGAATTTCGGTAAGATGCAGCAGTTGTTTTTCCTGAAATACTTGCCCGATGAGACCTTCGCGGCTGTCGAAGCGTTGGCGCAGAAATTTTTGTTTTTCAAACGCATAATAAGCCATCAGCCGCAGGTGGGGCACTGTTTCTTGGGTATCTTCTACCAAATATAAGCCTCCTTGGTTGCAGTGCAGGTAGCTTATTAGGTTTTGCATAATATCGCTGCTGAGGGCCTTTAGGTCGTCGTTGTTGTTGCGCAGCAGTTCCACGAATTGCGTAATGCCCTTACTTTGCCAGCCGCGCCGGCGTTCTTTTTCCGAAACGGTTTCTAGGCTACTTCGCATTTCTTCAAGCGCTGCACCCAGCTCGCTGTTGGATTCAAATACGTGTACGTTGCTCCGAAACTCCCCCTTGCCTACGTGCAAGGCAAACGACTTGAGTTTGCGAAAGTTTTCGACCAAAAGCTCAATACTGTGTATAATTTCTTTGAGTTCGTTTTCGAAGTGTGGGATATTTTCGGGGAGGTCGCCTCTGCTGAGTACCACGATAGTGTCGCGCGTTTGGCGTATTTGTAGCAGGATGCTCCGCGCAATGAACCAGGCAATCGCTACCCCAAGCCCAAATGCCAGTACGAGGAGCACTAATTCGGTACTGCGGAAGCGGTTTAGTTCGCGTTGAACATCGTTTTTATCTTGCAAAATTGCCACGCGCTGCAATTCAATGAGTGTTTTGATTAGCTCGTGGGCGCTCGCGTGTAGGCGTATGAGTTTGGTACGCGCGGTGGCGTACTCTTCGCCCGGAGGGAGTCCGAAGCGCTCAGAGCGGTTGAGAAATACCATGCAATCGTTTTGCAAGGGTTTTATTTCGACGACGAACTTTTCAAGGCGCCGAAAACCGTCGGCAAATTGGGGGGAGTTCCAGCGCGTACGCAGGTTACGGAGCGAGTCGAGTGCAAGTTGCACATCGTTGTTCCAGCAGTCTTCCCATGTAGCGCGCCGACGCGTTTTATCGTCTTCAAAATTGGTAGAAGCAATGTACATACTCTCCTGCAAACTGCTTTGCAGCGCCTGCAAGTAAAGTTGCGTAGGCTGCCGTGTACTGATGATGCCATCTTCCAGCCCTACGATAGAGACCATCTGTAGAATAGCCGTTACCACTATGACAAGCGTTACCGAACCCGCCAGCACAAAGCTGAGGATTAGGCGAACCTTGAAGCTAGATGTATCGAGTTTGAAAAGTTGCATCTAATGTTCTGTGTCTCTTTTCCATGCGTCGGTCTGACCCCTCCGTTAACCGCCAGAAGGATGCTAGGCAACAACACTGCTAGGCAGCTTGCTGTTGTCATAACCTACTGATAGTCAACACTTTTTACAAAATAATTTTCTAAAACAAGGAATCCTTGCCTAAAAATACACAATTCGTACAAGGAAATGCACACGTTGGGCGGAATATCTCCCACAAAAAAACGGCTACAAACATTTCATTTGCAGCCGTAGAGGGACATTTCTTTTTTTTCAGGTGCTTTAGTGTGCTTTTTCGTCGGCGAAGGTACCTTCCAAATTGAAGAGGTCTTGCAGCACGAGGGCAAGGTTTTCCGCATCGCCGCGTCGGCAGGCAGCTTTGAGTTGCATCACCGGCATACGAATGATTTTATTGATAATGCCTTTTGTGATGGCATCTACTTTCTTAGCTTCTTCCTCGTCCATTTTGCGCATGTAGCGGCGGACTTCTTCTTGGCGAATCTGCTCAAGGGCCTCTTTAAATTTTTGAATGGCTGGCGAAAATATCATCTCACGCGCCCATATCTTAAATTCCTCGATGGCGTAGTTGACTATCATCTCTACGTCGGGCACGGATGCCAACCTGCGTTTGAGTGCTGCGGTGGCTCGTTGCTGAATATCGTCCACGTTATAGACCAACATACCGGGGATTTGCTCCACGTCGGCAGCTACGCTACGAGGCACCGAGAGGTCAATCAAATATTTGAACGAAAGCACGTGCATTCGCCCCATGCGCTCCTTGCTCAAGAAAGGCTCTGGCAGACTTACCGAACTGATAACCACGTCGGCGGCTTCTATTTCTTGCCACACTTGGTCGAAGGGAATAGCCTCGAAGCCACATTCTTGGGCGAGGTTTACGGCCTTATCGTAGGTACGGTTGGCAATGTGTACGTAGCCTACTTCGCGCTCTTTCAGGTGGCGCACCACGTCGGCACCAATTTCGCCTACCCCAAGCACAAGGATTTTGGGGGCAAGCAAATTGGCGGTTAGCTCTTCGAGCATTTCAACGGCGGCATACGATACCGAGGCGGCGCCGTCGCGGAACGGGGTTTCTTGTACTACCTTTTTATTGGTAAAAAAGATGGTATGCATAAGACGATGCAAAAACGGACCGGCCATTTCTAGGTCGGCGCACGCTTGGTAGGCTCGCTTAATTTGGTGGGTAATTTGCAAATCGCCTACTACCTGCGACTCAAGCCCAATGGCTACGCGAAAGAGGTGGCGCACAGCCTGTTCCTCCTGATGAAAGTTTGTGAAATACTTCAGGAGTTTTTCTGCAAAAGAGATTCCTTTCTCTACGCAAAGTACCTTTACGATAGCTTCCGAAAGGTCTTCTTCGGCGATGTAGTACACCTCCGTTCGGTTGCAGGTAGAAAGTACGAGCGCTTCACTAATGCCCAACTGCTCTTTTAAATGCAGCAAGATGCTTCGCACGCCGGCCTCGTCGAGAGAAAAACGTTCGCGAAGGGTAATGGGGGAATTCTGATGAGCGAGACTAATTCCTTTAAAGTTGTTGGTCATGGTTGTTAGTCATTTTAGGCAAAAATACGGCTTATTTGTGCTTTTTTGAAGTTTTACAACGCACGCCGCTGAAATTTATAACGAATCTAGCTTAGTTGGTCCCAACAAGAAATGATAAATGTCATCGGTCGGGCTGATAAAAAACATCTTTACGAACGTCTGTGTTTATGCCAAGTGCCTGTACGTACGCGCGTTCATGCTTTTTGCGCCTAAATCCGTACTTTTGCCCCGCCTTTATTATTCGGTCATACGCTAAAAAAATGAAAAAGAAAGTTGCCTTTTACACGCTCGGCTGCAAGTTAAATTTTTCGGAGACTTCCACGATTGCGCGCTCGTTTGAGCAACGCGGCTTTCAACGGGTAGAGTTCACCGAGCCTGCCGATGTATATGTTATCAATACCTGCTCGGTAACCGACAACGCCGACCGAAAGTGCAGCAAGGTAGTGAAAGAGGCGCGGCGTTTTTCACCCAATGCGTATGTGGTTATTATTGGCTGTTACGCGCAACTAAAACCTAAAGAAATTGCTGAAATAGAGGGCGTAGATGCTGTACTAGGTGCTGCGGAAAAATTTCAGCTGCTCGACCTGCTCGACGGCTTTGAACGCCCTGCCCACGCCAAAATCATTGCCTCCGAAATATCGGAAGCACGCACCTTCCACGGCGGCTACTCGCTCAACGACCGCACGCGCACTTTCCTGAAAGTCCAAGACGGTTGCAATTACAATTGCACCTTCTGCACCATCCCGCTTGCACGCGGAAAAAGCCGTAGCAATACGATAGACCGCGTGGTGGCACAGGCGCACGAAATTGCCCAAAACGATGTAAAAGAAATTGTGCTCACGGGCGTAAATTTGGGTGATTTTGGCATCGTGGACGGCAAACGGCAGTTCCGTTTTTACGAACTGATTGAAGCCCTTGACCAGGTAGAAGGCATTGAGCGTTTCCGCATTTCGTCTATTGAACCTAATTTGTTAAGCGATGAGATTATTGACTTTGTAGCCAGCTCGAAAAAATTTGTGCCCCATTTCCACATCCCGTTGCAATCGGGCAACGACGAGATTCTGGAAAAGATGCGACGGCGCTATCGTCGGCAGCTGTATGCCGACCGTGTAGCACACATCAAAGCGGTCATGCCGAGCGCGTGCATCGGCGTAGATGTCATCACGGGCTTCCCCAGCGAAACCGAGGCGCACTTCGCCGATACTTACCAGTTTCTGAACGAGCTGCCAGTTTCGTACCTGCACGTATTCACGTACTCCGAACGCGCCAACACCCCCGCAATTACTCTCGATGGCGCAGTGCCCATGGGCGAGCGCAACCGCCGCTCCAAGATGCTACGCGGCCTATCGCATAAGAAAAAACGGGCGTTTTACGAGCAAAATGTGGGAAAAACGGGCACGGTGCTGTTCGAAAACGAGGTGCAGAATGGCTACATGGAAGGCTTCACCGAAAACTACGTGCGCGTACAAGCTCCTTACGACCCCTTGAAAGTCAATACCTTGCAAACGGTGGAGTTAGTACGCATTAACCAAGAGGAATGTATGGACATTCACATTATAGAATCAGTACCAAAATTTGTGTAATTAGTAAATCCGTATGAAACAACATTTTGTATCCCTTTTTATCAGCCTAGCCCTGTTGCTCGGTGTAGGTTGTCAGTCCAAAACGCAAGACAGCCAAAGTATGCAGGCAGCGGAAAATACCGCTGAGGCATCCGACCAAGCCAACGCTCCCTCTTTTGCCGACGATGAAACAGATTATCTTATCACGATAGAAACGCGGCACGGAAACATGAAGGCGATTTTGTTTGACGCTACGCCACAACACAAAGAAAACTTCGTCAAATTGGCATCGGAAGGGTTTTTCGATGGTACGCTATTCCACCGCGTGATTCCGCAATTTATGATACAAGGCGGCGACCCTACCTCGAAGGGTGCTGCACCCAACGTCCCGCTAGGCAATGGCGGCCCGGATTATACGATTCCCGCCGAGTTTCGCCCGGAACTTTACCACGTACGCGGCGCACTTGCCGCAGCGCGCAAGCCCGACCAAGTGAACCCCGAAAAAGCTTCGAGTGGTAGTCAGTTCTATGTTGTACAGGGGCAACGCTTTAGCCGCGAAGACCTAGAAAGCCTTCGTCTTAACATGAATTTGCTGTATCAGTATTTCACCCAGCTACTACAAGACCCCAACCACCTCGACCTGCGGAATGCGTACCAAGAGGTCATCAACGCGCAGGGTAACGAGGCTGCGCAGCAATTTATCCTCAGCCAAAAAAGCCTGATTGAAAGTAAGTACGGGGTGCGCGTAGAAAAAGAGTTTTCCGAAGCGCAAATGCAGGCCTACCAAACCGTAGGCGGCTACCCTCCGCTCGACGGCGACTATACCGTGTTTGGCAAGGTGATTGACGGCCTAGATGTGATTGATAAAATCGCTGCTGAGGCGCGTACCCCGTCCGACCGGCCACTCGAAGACGTGCCGATGACCGTCCGCGCCGAGCGAGTTAGCAAACGCGAAATCTACGAGAAATACGGCTACGACTTTTCGGGGATGTAACCCAAGCACCCTACGGTAAGGGTACCTTCAACCGTTCTGCAAGCCGCGTGGTGGAGAAGCCGGGTACGAGGGCAATCGTGCGCACTTCGCCGCCGTGCTGTTTTACATGTGCAGCACCTACGATGTTATCTTCTGTGTAGTCGTCGCCTTTTACGAGGAGGTCGGGGCTGAGGTACTCGATGAGTTGCAAGGGAGTATCCTCGCCAAAAAGCACGACGGTATCCACGAAGGCGAAGGCTGCCATCATGCGGGCGCGGGCGTATTCGGGCATGAGCGGCCGCGGCTCGCCTTTCAAACGGCGCACCGACCAGTCGGAGTTGACCCCCACAACGAGTTTATCGCCCAAGGCGCGGGCCTTTTCGAGGTAGTCCACATGCCCGAGGTGCACCAAGTCGAAACATCCGTTCGTGAACACGACTTTCCCGCCGTATTCCTGCCATTGGCTTACGCGCTGTTTGGCCTCCAGCCATGTGGCAATTTTAGAAGAAGTTGGTATCATGATACTTGTATGTTCTCGAAAACGAAGTTATGTGCTCCGTCTCAATGAATGTTAGAGTTCTTTTTTTGCAGTTATCCGATAATCGGCTAAAAATGTAGCTATACTGAAACGCATGAGGTTTGAGAAATTTTGGTCTTGTAAATTATTCAA
>CAYUJH010000120.1:0-2990 GCA_964444995.1 uncultured Roseobacteraceae bacterium
CAAAGTATTACGTGCTGAAAGTCAATAACTTTGACGACGTGGCGAAAGACACCCTAGACGAGTGGGTGTATTTCCTGAAAAACAGTGCGGTAAAGGAAGGTTTCAGCGCGAAAGGCCTGCGCGAGGCTTCGGAAAAGCTAAAAGAAGACACCTTGACGGAACAAGAGCACGTTGCCTACACAATCTTCCAAAAAAACCGACGAATAGAACGCAGTGTGCTAGAAACGGCCTTGAGAGAAGGCGAAGAAAAAGGTATTGAAAAGGGAATAGAAAAGGGAATTGAGAAAGGAATTGAGCAAGTTGCCATCAACGCCATAAAACAGGGCAAAAGCGACGAGCTGGTTCGGGAAATCACAGGGCTTACCCAGCAACAACTCGACGCTTTGAAAAAGAAAATCTTAACTGACAGGGACTAATTTAAGAGCTTCACAGAGAAATATTGTAGCTGTTGTAACAGGAGAGTAACATGTAAAGCCAAAAACTTTTCTTGCCAAGTCGCTATTCGGTGTATTTTTCTTTGGCTTTGGGGCTGGAAACAAAAATAATTGCCAACTTTGCGCCTTCTAAACGATAAACGCTCGCTTATTTTGCTCTCTTTTTTGCGTACTCACAACGCAAATTACTGAAAAAGAGTATTTTACAGGAATTTATCACACAACGCACGTAAACGCTTAGGCAAATGAAGGTATTAAAATTTGGAGGAACTTCCGTAGGTTCGGCAGAAAATATTCGCAAAGTAGCCGCTATTATCCGCGATTACCGCCTACGCGGCGAAACCGTCGCTGTGGTAGTATCTGCCTTCACGGGTACAACCAACGCACTCATCGAAGCAGGGCAAAAAGCCGGCGCAGGCGATGCAACCTACAAAGAAGTGTTGCGCAGCATCGAAGAAAAGCATTTTATAGCCGCCCGCGACCTTATCCATGTAAAACGGCAAAGCCATGTGATGGCCGAGTTGAAATCGTTGCTCAACGAAGCCGACGAACTGCTACACGGCGTGTTCCTGCTCAAAGAACTTTCACTGCGCTCGCTCGACCTGCTGCAAAGTTTTGGCGAACGGCTTTCTTCGTTCCTCATTGCCGATTTTTTTGTGCAGGAAGGCCTGCCCGCGCAGTGCGTAGATGCCCGCACATTGGTACGCACCGATAGCCGCTTTGGCGCAGCCCGCGTGGACTTTGAAATTACTAACCAACAAATTGATCGCTTCTTCGACGAATTGCACGAAATTGCCGTCGTTACTGGCTTTATTGGCGCAACCGAGCGCGGCGAAACGACTACCCTCGGACGCGGCGGCTCCGACTATACCGCTGCCATTTTTGGAGCAGCACTGCACGCCGAAGAAATTGAAATTTGGACCGATGTGGACGGGGTAATGACTGCCGATCCGCGCCGCGTGCCCAACGCCTTCTCGCTTTCCGCAATTTCTTATGTGGAAGCGATGGAAATGTCGCACTTTGGGGCGAAGGTGATTTACCCCCCTACCCTACAGCCAGCGTTTGCAAAAAAAATCCCGTTACGTATTCGTAACACGTTCAATCCGGCATTCCCCGGCACGTTCATCAGCGAGCAAACCGACTCGAGCCGTTTCTATATCAAAGGCATTTCGTCTATCTCCGACGTATCGCTCATCAACCTTTCGGGGAGTGGTATGGTGGGCGTACCGGGCGTATCGTCGCGCTTGTTCAGTGCGCTCGCCAAGGAAGACATCAACATTATTCTTATCACGCAGGCCTCGTCGGAACATTCCATCTGCCTAGCCCTTACCCCTAGCGATGCGCAGAGAGCGCGTAATCTGCTCACCGATGAGTTCCGACGCGAAATTGCCTCAGGCAAAATTGAGCCGCCTGCGCTCGAAACAAACCTTTCCATCCTTGCCATTATCGGCGAAAATATGCGCAATACGCCCGGTATGGCAGCTTCTATGTTCGGTGCGCTGGGCAAAAATGGCATCAACGTGGTCGCGATTGCCCAAGGCTCTTCCGAGCTAAACATCTCGGTAGTGATTGAACACAAACACCTTGGCAAGGCACTCAACTCCCTGCACGAGGACTTTTTCCTATCGGGCAATAAGACCTTGAACCTGTTTTTGGTAGGCACAGGGCTAATCGGCACAACCCTACTCAAGCAAATGAGCCAGCAAGCGCATCACCTCAAAACCGAGCATCAACTCGAAATCAACGTGGTGGGCATCATCAATAGCGATAAAATGCTCTTTGCCGAAACAGGCAGTTTGCCCACCGACTCTGCCCTACAACTCCTTGAAAAAGAAGGACATACTGCCGATTTAGATGTCTTTGTCGCTACGATGATGGAAAAAAATCTGCCCAATTCGGTCTTTGCCGATTGTACCTCGTCGCGGGTACTAATTCCGTTCTACGAGCCTATTTTGCGGCATAGCATCTCGATTGTTACCCCCAGCAAACTCGCCAACTCAGGGCCGTATGCGCGGTACAAAAGCTTGCGCAAAACGGCCGCCAAGCACGGTGTGAAGTTCATGTACGAAACCAACGTGGGCGCGGGGCTTCCCATCATCAATCCGCTCAAAGATTTAAAAATTAGCGGCGATAAAATCATAAAGATTGAAGGCATCCTTTCCGGCACGTTGGCCTATATCTTTAACAACTACCAAGCGGGGCGTAAATTTGCCGACGTCGTCCGCGAAGCCAAAGCTAAAGGCTTTACCGAACCCGACCCCCGCGAAGACCTCAACGGCAAAGATGTAGGGCGTAAAATCCTGATTTTAGCGCGGGAGGCGGGCTACGCGCTCGAACCCGAAGATGTACAGCTCGAAAACCTATTGCCCGAGTCGTGCGCCGCCGCCCCAAGCGTAGAAGCCTTTTTTACCGAACTCGAAGCGCACGATGCCTATTTTGCCGACCTGCTCCAAAAAGCGACGGCCGAGGGCAAGGTGCTGCGCTACATCGCCACGCTCGAAGAAGGGAAAGCCTCCGTCGCGCTGAAAGCTGTGCCACCCTCGCATCCGTTCACGC
>CAYUJH010000120.1:3000-6632 GCA_964444995.1 uncultured Roseobacteraceae bacterium
TATCGTTCACGACGGAACGCTACCGCGAGCGTCCGCTGATTATCAAAGGGCCGGGCGCAGGCGCAGAGGTAACTGCCGCCGGCGTATTTGCCGAAATTATCAGCATACGCCATCATCTGAATTAAAAAAACGCCTAACACGTAGGAAAATTAAGGAAACATGAAAGATAGCATTCGCGTATTTGCCTCGGCCACAGTGGCGAACGTAGCCTGTGGGTTCGATATCCTCGGCTTTGCCATTGATGCCCCCGGCGACGAGGTAGTGCTGGAACGAACCGACGGGAAAGGTATGCAAATACGCGAGATTACCGGCGATAACGGTCGGCTTCCCCGCGACCTTGCCCGCAACACAACCACCGTAGCGATTCAGCAGTACCTCGCGCACCTCGGCGAAGAGCAACTTGGCTTGGCTGTTACGCTGCACAAAAAAATGCCGTTGGGCAGTGGTATGGGTTCGAGTGCCGCCAGTTCGGTAGCGGGCGTATTTGCCATCAACGAGTTGTTAGGAAGCCCGCTTTCGCGTCGGGAAATCCTGCCCTTTGCCATGGAGGGCGAGCGCATTGCGTGTGGTGCCGCTCATGCCGATAACGTCGCGCCTTCGCTGATGGGTGGCTTCGTGTTAGTTCGCAGCTACGCCCCCCTCGACGTGGTAAAGATTGACACGCCCAAAGGCATGTACTGCGCCCTTATTCATCCGCATATCGAAGTACCTACGCAGGATGCCCGCCGTATCTTGCGCAAGGAAATTTCCCTGCACGATGCCATCATTCAGTGGGGTAACGTAGGCGGACTCATTGCCGGCTTGCAGCAGGGCGACTTCGCACTCATCGGCCGTTCGCTCGAAGACGTGGTCGCCGAGCCGGTGCGCTCCTTACTCATCCCCGGCTTTCAGGACGTGAAAGAAGCAGCGTTGGCGCAGGGTGCGTTGGGTTGCGGCATTTCTGGCTCTGGGCCTGCTATTTTCTCACTCAGCACCCAACGCGAAATCGCCGAGCAGGTCGTTGCTGCACAGCGCGAAGTATTCGCCCGCCTCGGCATCGAAAGCGACGTATATGTTTCGCAAATCAACCAAGAAGGGCCTACGGTGTTGGGGTAATAGTTTTTTTATCGAGTTCCTTTTTCTGAAGTTCTGCGAGTTCCATAGAAAATATGTGCATCTTGCCGTATGAAGTTTACCTTACTATACGACCCTGCACACGCCGAAGAGCTCCACGTAATTTATGCTGCGCTCGGTGATAGCGTAGTTGCCAAATTCCCCGTTGGCAAAGAAACCCCTGTGGAACAAGGCGGCACGTATCTGCTGCACCTCTCCGACCAGCAAATACGGAATCTTTTGCCCAAATTCAATGAGCAGGAAGCGCGCATTGCTGCACTCCCACATCCTGAAGCTACGCAGGTTTGTGCTGGCTGGGGCATACACCCTTCGCTAGAAAAAGCACTGGCACATGTAAAAACGCACGTTGAATCCATACAAATAGATGTGCTGTATTGCAACGGCGTGCCGGTATTCAATAATATTATTGTCGGCTACACCTTTCGCTTGGCTTCTAACGATAGTGTTACGCAACCCAAAAGTGCATGGGAACACGCTAAACTTGCTGCTTCGCGCTTCTGGAAGTTAGTTCCTTTCATGGTTGAGATACAACGAACAAATGGCCAGAATTTGAAAACGGCGCTTTCGGGAATTGTGATTGTACAACACGGTAAAAGTACGCTGCTCTCGCGTCTGATTCTGGAAGATTCATTTGTGAACGACGGCATGTTCCACGCCTTTCTGATAAGCCCACGCAGCGTGTCGGAGCTGCTTACCTTTGCGCCCTACGCATGGCAAAAGGCAAAGCACTTGCCGCCCTTTGCAGGGCATATAAAAGGGAGTGAACTGGTGATTTTTAGCCGAAAAGGCATTGACTTTACCTTAGATAACCTATCGCTTTCAGCGCAAAAAATGGAGTTATCCATTGCTAAAAAATATCTCAGCATATTCCCCGGGCGCTACCTCAAAACAGCCGATGCGAGTACTTCGGGAGAAATATACAAAGTCCAGAGCTTGCCGACTGGCGAAGCGGCGCAGGAGTTGGTTGTTTCGCGTTTACCTATCCTCAAACATGCTACTACCGAGGAGTTTAAAGAGCTTTTTCGGATATTGCGCGAGAATGCCCGCACCAAAAATTCGTACCTAGTACTCATGGTGCTTTCTACCCTGTTAGCCTCTTTCGGGCTTTTTGCCAACTCTTCGCCAGTGGTTATCGGCGCGATGATTCTTGCCCCCCTCATGGCACCCATCATTTCGCTCAGCATGGGCACACTTCGACAAGACAAGAAGCTCGCGCTCGAAAGTAGCTACACCATTTTAGCAGGCTTGGGCCTAGCCTTAGCCTGTGCCATGCTCATCACGCTGATAACACCCATTAACCTGCCCAACAGCGAAATTTTAGCGCGCACCCGCCCGAACCTGCTCGATTTGGGCATCGCCATCGTATCGGGCATTGCAGGCGCGTATGCCCATGCACGCGAAGAGGTCGCCAAAACGCTGGCAGGCGTAGCAATTGCCGTCGCGCTTGTTCCGCCCTTAGCCGTGTCGGGTATTGGCTTGGCTTGGTTCGACTGGGAGATTTTCTTCGGTGCCGGCTTGCTGCTACTTACCAATTTAGCGGGTATAGTCTTGGCGGCGGCAGTTACCTTTCTGTTCTTGGGCTTTAGTCCGTCGCGCATGGTTACCAAAGGTATAGGCATTTCGCTCGTCTTGGTACTACTCCTGAGCATCCCGCTCGCAGTTGGTTTTCAACGCATGGTGTACGAGCACCGAACCATCCAGCGCATGAACAACTGGCAACTCGAACGGGTAGAACTCAAAGAAGTGCGTGTACAGCGGTTTGAGCCACTGACAATTTCGTTCAAACTTGTAACCGAGCAACCGCTATCCGCCGCAGAGATAGACCACGTTAAGCAGCAGATAGAAGAAAGACTCGGGCAGCCTGTGCGGCTTGAAATCACGATTGCTTTCTTGCGCTGAACGCACTTAAACGCAAAAAGTGCAGGCAGTATATGGCACCACCTGCACTTTTTTTGGGGAGAGTTTCCCAGCTTTTTATCGTTTGCCTTAACGGCTTAGGTACAGGTTGCGCTCGGCGTAGATGTTTAAGAAAAATTCGTCGCGGAGGCTATCAATGAAGTAAATGCCTTCGCCGGTGGATTTCATCTCTGGGCCTAGTTCCTTGTTAACGTTCGGGAATTTCTCGAACGAGAACACCGGAATTTTAATGGCGTACCCTTTTTTAACGGGCTGGAAGGTAAAGTCAGAAAGTTTCTTTTCGCCTAGCATCAGCTTTACAGCATAGTTTACGTAGGGTTCTTGATATGCCTTGCAGATAAACGGCACGGTACGCGAGGCGCGAGGGTTTGCCTCGATGATATACACCTTATCGTCTTTGATGGCGAACTGGATGTTGAGCAGCCCGACGGTGTTCATCGCCAAGGCGATTTTTTTGGTGTAGTCTTCGATTTGCTGCACGATGAGGTCGCCTAAGTTGTACGGTGGCAACACAGCATAAGAGTCGCCGGAATGAATGCCTGCCGGCTCGATGTGCTGCATGATGCCAATGATATACACCTGCTCGCCGTCGGAAATGGCAT
>CAYUJH010000121.1:0-6550 GCA_964444995.1 uncultured Roseobacteraceae bacterium
CTTCGACCCGCTCGGCAAGGAAAATTATGCAGAAAGCGAAGAGGTTCTTTGTACCGTGTTTGCATACAGCGCAGAGGCCTTTAGCTTGCGTGTTATATAGAAGATAGTTTTTATGCTTTTCAAAAAGCACCTTATGGCTTCCATAAGGTGCTTTTTTGTAGTAGTTGAGTGCATCTTTCAGACAATTTGCATAGTTTTGTGAAACCACTTATCCTTAATAACTGTATGAGAGTACCCTTCTTTTCTCTCCTTGTCCCTGCCGCCCTTTTCTTTCTGGTAAACTGTCTGTTTGGTGCGGCAATAGGCCAGCCCCTCGCCGCCGCGCACGACGACCACGCTAACTTCCTGAGCGGCAGGTCGGGCGCGTACGTCTATGCATGCAGTAGTACCGATTCCACAGACTTCATGGTTCATAACATTTTAGAAGGCTCTGAAAAAAATTCCGGCATATGGCGGACAGCACACAACGCAACCGGTCCGCACTGGGTCATCATCGAACTGCCCCGCCCTACGGAACTTACTACCTTTTCGTTCAACACCAGCACGCTGAACGAAGCTGTGCACGAAGGCGTTACGCCGCGTGGAATTATGATAGAATTTTCCACCGAAGGCCCCGACCGCGGCTATAAACGCATGGCACACGAGTTTTTGAAGCGCCATAAAGATAAGCAAATTGTAGGGGTAGCTGCCGATACGGCACGCTGGGTACGCATCACGCTGCAAAACAACTTTGGCAACCCGCATTTTACCGAACTCGGAACGGTCTATGCCTACAACGATTTTGCGATTAACCAATACGAAATGATGCTGAGCGTAGAAAACCAACTCGATTTGCATAACATTGTATTTGAAAGCGAATCGGCAGAAATTAGTAAGGAAAGCCTACCCATTATCGAGTCGCTCGTAGATATTTTGCTGCGCCACCCCTCTTGGCATGTTACCATAGAGGGGCACACCGATAGAACCGGCAACGAAACGTTCAACCTAACGCTTTCTAAAAAACGTGCAGCAAGCGTAGTAAGTATGTTAGAAAAATACGGCATTG
The DNA here is from genome assembly GCA_964444995.1 of uncultured Roseobacteraceae bacterium. Lineage (GTDB taxonomy): Bacteria > Bacteroidota > Bacteroidia > Cytophagales > Flammeovirgaceae > CAYUJH01. The sequence continues at coordinate 1,046 of CAYUJH010000121.1, forward strand.
AGCGCAACAGGTTGCAATCGAAAGGATTAGGCTCCTCGCAGCCGCTCGTGCAGGAAGAATCTCAAGAAGCGTATGCACAAAATCGGCGTGTAACCTTTAAGGTAAAACCCTAAGCTACCTCCATGAGTTTTTTGCGCGCAGAAAATCTGCATAAAACGTACGGCACACAACAGGCACTTTGTGGGGTTTCCCTGCAAGTAAGTCGCGGCGAAATATTTGCCCTACTCGGCGAGAGTGGCAGCGGAAAAAGTACCCTATTACACCTGCTCGCCGGTCTGCTCGATGCCGACGAAGGGCAGGTGTTTTTGGGAGAGAAACCTATCTTAGGGCCTGCGCATCACTTAGTGCCCGGTTATGAAGACCTCAAACTCGTAAGCCAGTCGTTCGACCTACTGCCGCATCACTCCGTAGAGGAAAACGTGCGCTATATGCTGCGCAAGTACAGTGCCGACTACCAAAATTACCGGCTGAAAACTGTGCTGCAACTTTGCCAGCTCGAACGCTATGCCGCAAAACGCCCTACCCAGCTTTCCGGTGGCGAACAGCAGCGCGTTGCCCTAGCCTGTGCGCTCGCATCCGAACCCGCCGTGCTCCTGCTCGACGAGCCGTTTAGCCACCTCGACTTCATCTTTCGTCAGCGGCTAAAAGACATATTGTTTAACATTGCCCGCCAAACCAATACCATCCTTTTTCTGGTAACGCACGAAAGCATGGATGCCCTTTCCGTAGCCGATACGCTGGGCGTGCTTCAAAAGGGTACACTCGTACAACAGGGCGCACCGCAGACTCTATACTACCAGCCTGCCAACGCCTATGTCGCACAGCTACTTGGCGAACTGTCGCCCATTTCGACAAAGGAAGCCCAGCAACTTATCGGCGATTTTATACCCACAAAACTACCTACGGGCGAACTCTTCGTACGGCCGGAGGTGCTTCATTTTGCGCAGGCACTCCCCCCCTATCCCGCAGGGCAAATAGAAAAAATGCGCTTCATGGGGGCGTTCTGCCGCAGCGAAATACGGCTGCGCGAGACGGGCAACGTACTCATTGTCTATCACCCTACGCAATATTCATATACCGTTGGGCAGGTCGTACGCCTTCGTTGCAGCGAAAAAGGTATCTGCGCGTATTGAATGAACTAACATAGCAAACGGATGCCACAAAAAAAAGCCCCTGCGCAGTGCAGGAGCTTTTCGGATGAACAACGAGCGCGTTGTTCGGCAGTGCTTAGTGCGCGCCTATTTTTGAAATTTCGCGCTCGATAAGCCAACGACCGTGGCCCTCTTCGCCAATCATATCGAATAGCTCGATGATTCGGCGGGCAAGTGCTTCCTCTTCGCGCTGCTCGGCGATGAACCACTGCAGGAACTGGAACGTACCGAAGTCTTTCTGCTGAAAACAGAAGTCGGCAAGGTCGTTGATAGAGCGAGAGACTTTCACCTCGTGGGCAAGTACATCTTCGAAAATGCTGCGGAACGACTCGAAGTTGGTAGGAACACCTTCCAACGCTGGCACGAGGGCATGACCGCCCACTTCATTAATATAGCGGAAAATTTTCATTTGATGCTCGCGCTCTTCCTCTGAATGTGCATATAGAAATTCAGCTGCCTTGGCAAATCCTTCTTTTTCGCACCAAGAGGCGCAAGAAAGATAAAACTGCGAAGACATCGCTTCCATTTTTACCTGCGCGTTCAGACGCTTCTCTACATCGTTCGTTAGTGAAGTCTTTAGTTTTATTACAGCTTCCATAAAAATATCGTTTTAAAGGTTATTTCTAAAATAATTTACGTGGTACAGTGAGTTCAATACCAATACATACATTCTTTGCAAAGTGTTCGATAAGAAAATAATTTATGGATAGACAAAATCTAAATAAACATAACATTTCAAAATCGCACGTAGGCAAAAGAAAAATCAGGCATAGAACACAAGAGCTAAGAATCTGACTATCAGTATATTAAAATTTTTTTTCAAGAATAAACAAATAAACACATAGATAAAATCTACCTTGTCATAGATAAAACATATCGGAATATGAACAGCCAAACACCACCGCACAACGAACCTGCTACACATACCTCCCAAATTGCCTACACACACCAACCGCTCATAGATTTTTCGTTTGTTTTAAGCGCACTTGGGCTGCGGAACGCGCTGCTATCGCCGGGTTCGCGCTGTGCGCCGCTCGTGCTGAGTATGGTGCGCAACCCGCACATAGAAACGCGCACCTTCAGCGACGAGCGAAGTGCCGCCTTTGTGGCTCTGGGTATGGCGCAGCAGACCGGTCAGGCGGTTGCTCTGGTGTGTACGTCGGGAACGGCGGCTATGAACTACGGCCCTGCCCTCGCCGAGGCCTTCTTTCAACATATACCCCTCTTGGTGCTTACCGCCGACCGCCCAGCCGAATGGATAGACCAACAAGATGGGCAAACCGTTCGTCAACAGGGCTTGCACACACTCCATACGAAGGGCAGCTACCAGTTACCCGCCGACTATACACATCCCGACGCGCCCTGGTACATACAGCGCGTAGCGGCAGAGGCCTATCATCTGGCGACCCGCTCTCCTGCCGGACCGGTGCATATCAATATCCCTATTCGCGAACCCTTCTACCCAACGCCCCATACGCATATTTCCCTCGAGCCTTCCGTGAAAGTCATCCGCGAGTGGGAAGAAGTGCGTCTTATTGGCAATCCCGTGCTCGAAAAAATTGAAAACGCGGTGCGCTCCGGAGAAAAAATTTTATGGGTGAGCGGACAAGACGCGCCTTGCGAACCGTTGCAAGCGCAGTTAGCTGCCCTGCCCTACCCCGTAGTTACCGACGTGATTAGCAATTTACAGGGAGAACAAGGCTTTATTACAAGCCAAGACCTCGGTCTTGCGAATCTGCCGCCAGCACAGGCGGAAGCCCTCCGCCCCGACTTGCTCATTACGTGGGGCGGGTCGGTTATCTCGAAAAACCTAAAGCTATTTTTGCGTAAATACGCTCCTCGGGCGCACTGGCACGTGCAAGAAGCCGGCGCAGTAGCCGATACCTTTCAGTCCCTTACCGACATCGTGCGAGCCAGTCCCTTAGCCTTTGCAGAGGCATTTCGCGCACACGCTCAAGGAGTCGCACCTACGGCGTTCCAACACGCTTGGCAGTCGCTCGATACGCACCTTCATACGGCTATTCGCAGTGCGTTGTCGGACAAGACAGCCGACACGTGGCACGAGCCTGCCCTTGTGTTTCAGCTATTAAACGCCTTGCCCGAAGGGACGGTATTGCACCTTGCCAACAGCATGGCCGTACGCTATGCAAACTTTGTAGGGCTGCCGGCACAAAGAGGGATAGAAGTACGCGCCAACCGAGGAACGAGCGGCATCGACGGCAGTGTGAGCACAGCCGTAGGGCACGCCCTGGCATCCCCTGATAAGTTGCACGTACTGCTTACCGGCGACCTATCGCTGTTCTACGACCGCAACGCCTTTTGGCATATCTACGCACTGCCCAACTTGCGTGTGGTACTGCTAAACAACCACGGTGGCGCAATTTTTAAGATGATTGAAGGCCCTGCCAAACTGCCCGAAGCCGATGCCTACTTCCAAACCCAGCAGCCGCTCGATGCGCGGCATTTGGCGATGGAAAGTCAACTACCTTATTACCACAGCGAACACTGGGATAGCTTTGAAGAAGTGCTACCGCGCCTATTCGAACCACACGCAAAAGCGGTGGTGTGGGAACTTAGCACCTCGGCAGAGGCGAGCGTAGCGGCCGTACACGCATTGAAACAGCAAGTAACACACGCACGTGCACAATTTTATGAGGCTAGTCGGTTATAAATAAAAAACAGAAGCACACAGGCATACCCTGCGTACGCGTCTTGCCCAAAAGCAAGAAGAAAACGTATAGGATTTGCATAGAAAATCTATATTTTCGTGGCTATAAACAGAAAAGTTAGTAGTGTCAAAGAAATTTTTTATCTCGTATGCCCTCACAAACAGAAGAAAACTATCTAAAGGCGTTGTTTACTCTTAGCGAAGAAAAAGGCGAAGTCAGCCTTTCGGAACTGAGCCAAGCCCTGCAAGTGAGTACCCCTACTGCCAACAGTATGGTCAAAAAGCTACATGAAAAAGGATTTGTAGCCTACGAGAAATACAGGCCTATTTCTGTTACCTCGAAGGGGCGCAAAGAGGCAGCCCTTATTTTGCGGCGGCATCGGCTAACGGAAATGTATCTTGTCAGCAAGATGGGTTTTGGATGGGAAGAGGTGCACGAAATTGCCGAGCAGATTGAGCACATCAAGTCGCAAAAGTTTTTCGACCGTATGGATGAGCTACTAGGCTTCCCCTCGCTCGACCCACATGGTTCGCCTATCCCTGATAAAGAAGGCAACATTGAATGGCAAAGCTACAAACGGCTCTCGCAGGTTGCCAAGGGGGAAGTGGTCGCACTGCGCGCACTACACAACAGCTCGAACGAATTTTTAAACTATCTCAACAGCCGGCACATTGAGCTAGGCACACAAATACGCGTGCTGGGCATCGAGTCGTTCGACCTAAGCATGACCGTTGCCTACGAACCCTTCACAGAGGTAGTGCTCACCTACGAAGTATGCGAACGTTTGTTAGTAGAGTAATGTCTTTACAGTAGCCCTTTAGTCATTTTGTTCACTTTTAGTTTTAAAACAACAAATTCAGTATGAAAAATCAGTTTAAAAAAGGCGCAATCATTACGGGTGCTTCGCTACTAGGTATTTTTCTCATTTGGTTTTCGTTCAACTATTGGGCTTCGTATAGCAGTGGCATACGCGCCGGCGTGGTAACGAAGGTGAGCAACAAGGGGGTGTTTTTCAAAACGTACGAAGGGGAACTGCACACGAGCGAACTCGAAAAATGGGCATTTTCCGTTGAACGTAGCGACACGGAAATCATCGAGAAACTCAACAGCGTGGCCTTGAGCAAAGAGCGGGTAAGTTTGCACTACGTGGAGCGTTTTCGCACATTCCCGTGGCGCGGCGAGACGGTGTATTTCATCACGCAGGTAGAAAAACTAGGAGATAGTTCTAACCAAGCTGCCGAAGCACAGTCTCCGCACTCGGCACAGCACTAAAACTCTTGTTCGTCGCGTTGTTCGAGGCTTCGCTCCAAGAAGTGCGAACCTATTAGGCTTAGCCCCCCGGTAAACAAGGTGCAAATAAAATAGACCACCGGCTCGCCCGAAAGCCATGTATCCAACAAGTAGCCTATTGCCAAGCCAAAAGAAATGCCAAGGGCAAGTAAGCCGCGTTTTAGCGTGGAGTGCTTGCCTTTTTTAGGGCGAATGAGTTCTGCATCTACGCCATATTCAATCAAGGTCATCCGCTCGCGATGCCTCGTACTGATTACCATATACACAATGCCAAAAGCCGTTAAAAAAAAGGCAATCGGGATAATAGCTTCTGTAATTTCCATACAATGTTACATTCTGTTTTATACCAAGATTCACTTGATGTAAGGATTAACATGATTTGATTTGCTTGATTT
>CAYUJH010000122.1:0-6531 GCA_964444995.1 uncultured Roseobacteraceae bacterium
CAAAGAGCGCGGCGTATTTTCGTTTTGCATGTGTCCGGGCGGGTTCATTGTTCCCTCTGCCACCGCACCGGGCGAGGTAGTTGTAAATGGTATGTCGCCCTCGCGGCGCAACTCCAAATACGCAAATTCTGGCATTGTGGTCGCAGTAGGGACGGAAGATTTTGCCCCCTATGCCTCCGAAGGTGCGCTGGCGGGCTTGGCGTTTCAGCGCGATGTAGAGCAACGCGCCTGCGCCCTAGCAGGGAATACCCAACAAGCTCCTGCCCAACGCTTAACCGATTTTGTGGCACGGAAAATCTCACAAACCCTACCGCCTACTTCCTACCAGCCCGGTCTAGTCCCCACCGACTTGTACGACGTACTACCGCCCTTCATTGCCGAGCCGTTGCGCGAGGGCTTGCAGGCGTTTGGCAAAAAAATGCGCGGCTACATGACCGAAGAAGCCCAGCTTGTGGGGGTAGAAAGCCGCACCTCCTCACCAGTGCGCATCCCGCGCGACCGCCAAACGCTGCAACACCCTCAGATTACGGGCTTGTTCCCCTGCGGCGAAGGGGCTGGCTATGCTGGTGGCATTGTATCGGCGGCGATGGACGGCGAACGCTGCGCCGAGCAGTTGCAGGTATTTATGGCTACGTCTTCCAAAAAATAAACTTTTTTTAGCCTCTTTGAAAGAGATTTTCTGGCGGGCTGCCATTTTTTGAAGACCCCGCAAGGCGGTACGTAAACCAACGGAGTGCCCTTACAAACCCCACTAAGTAGAACTACTTAACACGTTTAGAGGGATACACTGAATTTGCGTAACATACTACTAAAAACACTCAAATCGTCGTTTTTTCTCTGTAATTTCCCCACATAATTTTTATTCTTTCAAAAAAACGAACGATTATGGCAGTTGAAAAAACCATTGGCTCATCTAGCCTCGTAGAGGTTGTGGACCGTATTCTCGACAAAGGCGTTGTCATCGATGCTTGGGTGCGTGTTTCGCTCGTAGGTATCGAAATTTTAGCCGTAGAGGCAAGAATTGTGGTCGCCTCGGTAGAAACGTATCTCAAATATGCCGAAGCGATTGGGCTTACTGCGCGGGCTTCATAGCGTTGCCGTAGCTCACCAAAAAACTGCCTCAGCAATGGGGCAGTTTCTTTTACCCTTACACGTACAACTATGGCAAAAAAAACCACAAAAGATACTGCCCTCGACGAACTAGAGCACGATTTGCAAATGCTGCAACGCGACTTAAAGGGCATAAAACAGGTTAGTACAGACGCGCCCTCGGCCGATGCGCAAGCACGCGTGCAGTGGGTTGAACGCCTACGCGCCGATACGCACGCAATGCTCGATGCTTTTTGGGATGAGTACGCCGAGCGCATGGATGCCGACGAGGCAAGCCGCACAGCATGGGTGGGTAACCTAAGTGCCGAAATACAGCAGACCCTCGCGCACTTCCGCAGCAAGTGGGCAGAGACTGCGGCGCAAGAAGCACATGCGCGAACGGCGTACGTACAACAAGTAGCTACCGAAACCAACCAACTGCTCGAGTCGTTTGGGAAAGACTTTGCCCAAGAGAGCCAACAAGCAGCCAAACAACGTGCCGATACGCTTTCTGCCCTCTACGGACAGACTCACGCGCACCTCGATACCTTCCGAAAAGATTTTTTGAAAGACGTAACCCACGCCCGAAAGATCCGCATTGCCCGCATCGAAACACTTCGGGCAGAAACGCTTCAGAAAATGACGACGTGGAAAGAAGACATCGCCAAGAAAAAGAAGCCAGCTACGGCAGCAGCACCGGCACCCTCGCGCCGAAAAAAGAAAACAACCTAAACCATTTACGTAGCCCTCCCGACTGCTATGATAGAAGAAGAAAAAACCGTTTTGTTTCCCCAAGCCCTAGAGCATTTCGTGGAAACGCCCTACGTGCAGGACATCTGCAACCGCGCCCTTAACTACATTGCAGCGGGCTTTCCCATGCATTTTCGCGGGCCAGCCGGTACGGGAAAAACAACCCTTGCCAAGCATTTGGCAGGCAAACTGCAACGCCCAGTGGTCATGCTCCACGGCGACGAGGAGTTTTCTACCTCGAACCTCATCGGCAGCGACAACGGCTACCACACCAAGCGCGTGCGCGATAATTTCGTGTCGCGTGTGTTGAAAGAAGAAGAAATGGTTACCAAGCACTGGGTGGACAACCGCCTTACGGTAGCCTGCCGCTACGGCTTCACCCTCATTTACGACGAGTTCACCCGCTCGCGCCCCGAGGCAAACAATGTACTGCTTTCCGTCTTGGAAGAAGGCATGATTAACCTGCCCGTAGCACGAGGCGGCGAGAATCCGTACCTAAAAGTACACCCTAACTTTACGGCTATTTTTACGAGCAATCCGGAAGAGTACGCCGGCGTGTATCGCAGCCAAGACGCACTGCGCGACCGCATGATTACCCTCGACCTCGATTATTTTGACTACGAAACCGAAGTGAGCATCACAGCGGCTAAGTCGGGCTTGCCCCGCGAGGAAGCCGCGCTGATTGTCAATGTAGTACGCGGGCTACGCGAAACGGGTAAATGCGAATTTTCTCCTACGGTGCGCGGCGCAATCATGATTGCCAAAACGATGCACGTCATGCGGCTTGCCCCTTCCGCCTCGGTCGAAATGTTTACGTCTATGGCGCAGGACATCCTTGCTTCGGAGACGAGCCGTGTGGGTTCGCGTATCAACCAAGAGCGCATCAAAAAAATTATTCGCGAGCTAATCGCCGAGCATGTAGGCGCGGCTTTCTAGCCAACGGTCTTTTACATGAATGGAACACAGACGTTAGTCTGTAAAGAACCATAACTTTCTTAAAATCAACGATGCAACAGGCTAAAGTTTGTTCTACAAAATCATAACTCATTTACTCTTGTTACTTATGCGAAAAGGACTTGAACGTATCCGCACCTTGGGCAGCACAAAGCAGCGCAGTATTCCGCTGAGGCAGCGTGCACCCCACATCGAATTGTACCTGTTAAGCAAAGAGCGCGACCGGTTCATGGCAGAATCCGAACGCTTGGCAAAGAGCCTTTTCGTAGTTCACGAGCGCTTGCAGAGCATCGAGCTACAAATAGAGCGGTTGCAAGGTGTGCTCGCGCAGCGCGAAGGGGCTATTCAGGAAAAACAAACAGCGCGCTCCGAGCATTGGAACACCATGAAATTGCATTATTAAACGAAAAAATAAAAAAGGGCGACTACTGTATGTAGCCACCCTTTTTTTATGCGACGATAGTTTGGTAACTAGATAGCTACCACGCTGAAGGCGATTTCTTTTTTCACCTCTTTGTGTAGGGCAATCTCGGCAGTGTATTCGCCCACCATCTTCACATCCGACTTGAAAGAAATGCGCTTGCGGTCAATATCGAAGCCTTTTTCCTTCAGTACATCTGAGATTTGTAGGGTAGTAACGGCACCGAAAATCTTACCACTTTCGCCAGCTTTCGTTTCAATAACGAGCGTGACGCCTTCCAGAGCGTCGGCAATTTCTTGCGCTTGTGCTTTGATGCGGTCGGCCTTGTGCGCCATTTGGCGAAGGTTTTCGGTCAACATTTTGCGGTTAGGTCCGTTCGCGATAATCGCCAACCCTTGTGGGATGAGGTAATTCCGACCGTAGCCGGGCTTTACTTCTACGATGTCGTTCTGGAAGCCTAGTCCGGCAATATCTTCTTTTAATATAATTTCCATGACTTCTTTGCTTGTTTTAAACGGTTTGCGATTTATTTCAAGCCATCGGCCACGTAAGGAAGCAACGCAAGTTGGCGGGCGCGTTTAATAGCGGTAGCCAGCTGACGCTGATATTTCAGGCTAGTTCCTGTGATGCGGCGAGGCAAAATTTTACCCTGTTCGTTCAAAAACTTCAGTAAGAAGTCAGGGTTTTTGTAATCAATGTACTTAATCCGGTGCTTTTTAAAACGGCAATACTTTTTGCGGTTTTCTTGGCGGTTCAAAGGTTCGTTTACTAGGGTCATGATGCTACCTCCTCTTTTGTTTCGTTAACAGGTTGTTGATTACTCAAATAGCTTCTTCTGCGCGCATTGTACTCTACAGCGTATTTGTTGAGCGATACGGTCAGGAAGCGCAAGATAGACTCGTCGCGCTTGTACTCAATTTCGAGGCGCTCAATGAACGAAGGGTCTGCCTTAAACTCGAAGAGTTGATAGACACCACTTGTCTTGTGGTTGATAGGGTAGGCTAATTTTTTAAGACCCCAGTACTCACTGTGGTACACCTCGGCGCCATTTTCTACGAGGATGTTTCTGAATTTTTCTACGGTATCCTTTGCCTGTTGTTCAGACAAAACGGGAGTTAAAATGAATACCGTTTCGTAATGTCTTTTCATTACTCTTTTTCGGTTTTGATGAAAGGATTGAAAATTTTTGAGGCGCAAATATACGACTTTTTCTATTTGTGCCTACTAAGTGCCACAAAATCATCGAGATTTTAGGGCGAAAACCGCGCAGTTTGGACGTAATGCGAAAGGATACTCTGCCAGCATTAGGCAAATCCTTTCAAATTTAGTACGTTTGCCAAGCGTGTTGTTCGAAGCACGCTCAGTTCTTGTATTTTTGCAGCAAACACTTTTTGTTTAGCCTTGGAAAAGATAAAATTAGAAATATTGGGCCTTTCGGCGAGTCATTCGCAATCCGGCTCGTTCGCCCTTGTTTTGGGCGAAGAGTCGGGTATGCGCCGGTTGCCTATCATTATTGGCATGTTCGAAGCGCAGGCGATTGCCATTGAAATCGAGAAAATAGCTTCCAAACGCCCCATGACGCACGACCTTTTCAAGTCTTTCGCGCAAAGTTTTGATGTGGAAGTGTTTGAAGTGGTCATCTCTGACCTAAAAGAGGGCGTGTTTTACGCCAAAATTGCCTGCTCGTTTGCCAATGGCTCCAATTACGTAGAAATTGATGCCAGACCCTCCGATGCTGTAGCTCTTGCCATTCGTTTTCATGTACCTATCTATGCGTATGGCGCGGTGATGCGCGAGGCCGGCATTGAGCTGAGCGACGTAGAAGAGGAAATGAAAGATAGCAGTTTCGACGAAGCCGAAGATGAATTTGTATCTTCTACTCCCCCGATGACGCGAGAGGGCGACCTGCGCAGTAAATCCATGGATCAGCTGCAAACGTTGCTCAAACAAGCCATTGAAGCGGAGGACTACGAAGAGGCTGCCCGCATCCGCGACGAAATTAGCAAGCGCAGCTAGGGCTGCGCCTAAGTATCCTTTAAGGCAAATAAGACCGCAGGGTCAAACTGAAAGCGATAGTGCGGAAACGTACTAGCCCCCCATCCTTCTTTCCATGCTAGCAGCCCCCAGTTGAGCGAATGTGTGGCGTCGCGTCGGTCGCTTACGCCAAGGCTCAGATAGGTATAGGGGGTATATGTTTGCCAAAGACGTTCCATCAAAAAATCGAGTGCCCCATACGACCGACCCGCTTCGCCGCTGCTAATGTATTGTAGGTGGGTGGTGGTAGGCGTTGGCGTAAAGGCAACCACCCCTGCTAAAAGCTCGGCGCCGCGCCAGCAAAGATGCAACTGAATATGTTGAGGAAATAGCTCCCTAAGCTGTAGAATCTCGCTGAGGCTATGCACCGGTGTGCGCCCATGCCGCGTTTGCAAGTTTTCGCTGAGCAGTTGCCAAAAAGCAACCCATTCTTGGTGAGCAGAGCAGGAGAGCATGGCTTGTAAACCTGCCGCATACCCTTTTCGAATAGCGCGTTGCCGCCTTTTTTGGAAGGGTACATCGGCTTGTAGTGCCACAACAGACGAAAACTCTACCCGAGGCACTAGGCCTATGCGTTGCAGCAGTGCCACCTCACAAAAGAAAGGAAACGTATGGTAGTAGGTAGGCACCGGGGTATAGACTACCTCTAAAATACCTTCGCGCTGGCAATAGGCGGCAAGGGCTAGCCAACAGTGCAGCACATCGGCGGTGCGAATGCCGGGACGCACGAGCAGCCCTCCGTAGCTCATGCCTTGATGACTATATAAGGTGCAACCAGCGCGGTTGGCGGGTAGGAGGGCAATAAGTTTTTGTTTGCGATAAAAAAGTAGCGAACAGTCCGTGAATTTTTCGGCATGGTAGCCTAAAAAGTCTCTGTGCAATAGCAATGTGCCGTTTGTTGTGGTAGGCAGGAAGGTATTCCACGCCGTGTGCAACTCGTGTGTGTAGCGCACTAGGCGAATCATGCCGCTGTAACTTCGGCTGGGGTTACTACCTGAACGCCTGCGGCCTGCATATCGGCGATGGCTTGTGCCACGTCGCCGGGCTGCAAGTTGACCCCTCTGCTTGCCTCGGCAATCAGAAATGTACGAAACCCTAGCCCGTGGGCATCGAGGGCAGTAAATTTTACGCAGTAGTCGGTGGCAAGGCCGCACACATATACATCGGTAACGCCTTCTGCTTTTAGGTAGTCGCCCAAACCTGTTGCCTTGCGCTTGCCGTTATCGAAAAAGCCACTGTAACTATCAATAGTGGAGTCGGTTCCTTTTACAAAAATCTTAGCG
>CAYUJH010000123.1:0-2530 GCA_964444995.1 uncultured Roseobacteraceae bacterium
TTGCCCATAACCAATGCAGTTTAAAAGAAAAGCCGTCTTTACTTTTCCGAGCAGGGTTTACCGCGAAAACACGTATCTTTTGATACCTTTGGCGCGAAAAAGAGCTGCTACGCCTTATCCTTATAGGTGAACATCCGAAAAGCAGCGCAGTATAGTGAACGTCTTTTCCATACTTCCCATGTTTTTAGAACCCTCTCTCAACCAAAGTACTCCGTCTCAGCGCGTTACACTGCCCACCGGCTGGATAGAAGTTATCTGTGGCTGCATGTTTTCGGGCAAAACGGAAGAACTTATTCGGCGGGTGCGTCGCGCCGACCTCGCCAAGCAGAAAGTGCGCATCTTCAAGCCTGCCCTCGATGTGCGCTACGACGAAAAAAATGTGGTTTCCCACAACAAAAATCAACTCGACTCCCTTGCCGTATCCTCTGCTCGGGAAATTCTTGAAAATGCGCAGGGCTATCAGGTAGTGGCTATCGACGAGGCGCAGTTCTTCGACCTCGACCTCGTGGAGGTGGTCAATGCTTTGGCCAACCGAGGACAGCGGGTCATTATCAGCGGGCTAGACATGGACTTTGAAGGGCAGCCTTTTCCGCCTATGCCGCAGCTTATTAGCGTCGCCGAGTTTGTTACCAAACTGCACGCAATCTGTATGCAGTGCGGCACTACGGCGCATTATTCGTACAGGCTGGTAGCCTCGAGCGAAAAACTGCTGTTGGGCGAAAAAAACGAGTACGAAGCACGTTGCCGACAGTGCTTTCACGAAGGCCGCTGGCAAGAACATCCCCGGGAAGTTCCTACTGCACACCACCCCTTGGCGAAGCGCGGTGAGTAAAAAACGTGCGCAAAAAAATCCCCTAAAGAATGCAGCAAATTTCTTTAGGGGAAAGTATCAAGAAAAAAGATGTATCCGCACGGGCAAGGCAGTGTGGCGCGTGCCACTTATTCCATCGGAATGAGGTTAAAGGGCAAGTCCACGTCGTCGGCGTATTCTTCGCCGCTTTCAAGCATATCCACGTCGTGGGCTTCGTAGTACCAGTTTACGGTAACATCGCCACTTCGTTCTTTGTGGTAATCCTCTAGCATCGTCAGGATTTCGAGAAAACGGCGCGAAGAACTCGTATTGAAATACGACATCTTGAAGTTGAGTACAATTTTTTGGTTGGGTTCACTTAAATACTCATCCAGCCAATCGAAGATAGGTTTGAAGAACTCCATCGTGTATTCGTGGTACGACTCCCCTTCTATCTCCAGTACGCCCGTTTCGGCGTTGAAATCAACGCGCGGGATGTAAGTAGAACCTTCAATGTGAAAGTTTTCCATATCTTATTGTTTAACGTTGTTCTTTATTAATCTTTACACTTAACACAAAAAAAGACATGCCTTCGCCTAGCTCTATAATCTCGACTTCTACCGGATTGCCCGATTTTCGTCGCATTTCGATAAAGCCGAGGTTAGCGCCGGGCTTATCTTTACGTTGGGGGGCGCGACGTTGCTCGCGGTAATATTCCTTGAGTTCTTCTTCGCTCAGCGAATTGATGTATGCGCTTCGTTGCAATACTACCTTTACATCTTTTTCGAAGATATAGTTGCCCGAAGTAATAAAGTGAGTCTCGTCGTCTTGCCCTATACATACAATCCCCATACCGATTTCGCGCTCATCTTTGTCGGAATAGACTTTCTGGGCGGAATAGTGGTGAATATTTTGGGTCATTTCCACAGCCAAACCAAACAAACGCTTGGCAAGCACTTGGTTGTTGGGAATATTGCGCAGCGACTGACCGAGAAGGGTAAGAATATCCTGCGATAAAATTCCTTGAAAGGCCATAGAAATTCTATGATGCTCGAACCGCTCTTTGAACTGCTTGATACTAAATCGGTCTTCTTCTTGAATTTCGCTCATACTATTAAGTGGGCTAGAGAAGGTTACAAATGGCTAACAAATCATCGTATGTATGTCGTTATGCACAAGTTGGCAGAACTAAAACTATGCAAAAACGGCTGAGACAGTGCGTAGTAACGAGCAGTACGCAGGCAGCGCCCAACACGCCAAACAGAGACACGCGCTCCCTCGGTACTTGCCTGCGGTAAAACGGACAACCTCCCGACAGAACAAACGACGCTTTAAATTTATCGTACTTTTAACGTTGTTCAAAATTTTTGTACGAAAGTGGGTCATCTTTTTTTCATATACTTCAAAAATAGCAGTTTTTTGTATGACCTACTCTTGCTTTCAAAGGCACAACGATTTTTTGAAGATAAAATTTGACATTTTCGCATCAAAACAGACTACCTTCGTCTGGTTTTATATGTGAAACACCTCTAAAAATATGCTGTTTTGAAAAGAGAAAAGTTACGTCAGGAAATTTTTACGAAGAAGTCGTACCTCTGCGTAGGGCTTGACACGCAAATAACCAACTTACCAGCGGGTTTACCCGCCACGGTAGAAGGGCTGCTTAAATTTAACAAAAATATAATAGAGGCCACGCTGCCCTACGCGGTTGCTTACAAGATAAATACGGCATTCTACGAA
>CAYUJH010000123.1:2540-6503 GCA_964444995.1 uncultured Roseobacteraceae bacterium
CTCGCCTTACTGCCCGAAAACGTGTTGCGCATTGCCGATGCCAAACGGGGCGATATTGGCAATACGGCCACGATGTACGCCCGTGCCTTTTTAGAAACCTTGCCGTTCGATGCCATTACCGTTGCCCCGTACATGGGTGAAGACTCCGTACGGCCATTCTTAGAAATTCCCAACAAATGGGGTATTTTACTTGCGCTCACCTCCAATGCTGGCAGCCGCGACTTCCAGTTTCTGCCGACCGATGCAGCGGGCACACCTCTCTATCAACGCGTTTTACAGCAAAGCACTGCGTGGGGCACGCCCGAAAATCTCATGTACGTAGTAGGGGCTACACAGGCCGACGCACTGCGCACTATCCGAGGCATTGTCCCCGCGCATTTTCTGCTTGTCCCCGGCGTGGGGGCGCAGGGGGGAAGCCTTGAAGAGGTGTCGCGGGCTGGCATGAATGCCGATGTGGGGCTGCTGGTCAATGCCTCGCGCAGCATTTTGTACGCCTCCTCTGGCCAAGACTACGCCCAAGCCGCCGCGCAAGAGGCACGGCGTATGCAAACTGCTATGGCAGCGTTCATGGACGAGCGTTTCGGCCACTAAAAAACCAAAAAATACGCGGCATTTACGCGCTGCGAATCGCCACTACGGGGTCGAGACGCGAGGCGATGATGGCCGGAATGATGCCCGAAAGCACCCCAATTACCGACGAAACCCCCAAACCGATGAGAATATTGGCAGGCGTGAGGATGATAATGAACGTATCGGTAGATAGGAAAGAGAGCAGCGAGACAAGCCCTAGCCCCGCCATGCCCCCAATAAGGCTCAGGAAAATGGCTTCGAAGAGAAATTGCAGCAAGATGAAGTAATTTTTTGCACCGAGCGACTTCTGAATACCAATAAGGTTCGTGCGCTCCTTCACCGATACGAACATGATGTTGGCGATACCAAAGCCACCTACTAAAATGGCAAAGCTGCCAATGCACCAGCCGGCTACTTTGAGCACGCCAATTACGGTCTGGATAAACTCAGCGGCGGCATCGGAGCGGTTGAGCGCGAAGTTGTCTTCCTGCTTGGGTTTCAGCCGGCGCTGTGCGCGCATAAGGCCACGCGCTTCGCCTTCGAGTTCGGTGAGGTTGGGGTCGTCGGGGCGGCCTTTCAGGCAGATGTTGGGGTTAAGCCCTCGGCTGCTCGACGCGAACATCTTGGCAAGGCTTGGGTAGGGCATCATGCATACGTCGTCGTTGCTCGGAGTAGGAAACAAATTTTCCCCTTGCCGCGCAAATACGCCAATAATCATGAACTTAAAGCCTCCTAGTTTCATGGTTTTGCCCACGGGGTCGGCACCTTTGAATACCTCTTGGGCGATAGTATGCCCGATGATGGCCACGTTGGCACCTCGCTCGGCCTCTTGCGGCGTAAAATAACGCCCCTGGGCAATGTCTAGCTCGGCGATGCGGTTGTGCTCGTAGGTGATACCCATCGCGTTGACCGAACCCAAGCTATTGCTTTGGTACTTTGCGGTAAGTCCGCCGCGCACATCGAACACCGAGACCGCCTCGGCCCATGTAAGACGCTCCTTCAAAAACTTAAACTCGTTGAGGGTGGGCTGTGGGCGTTTCATGTATTTCCACCACTGGTACTCGCCGCCACCGAAGCCCCACGGCCATTTTTGCACATACACCACCTTATCGCCCAAAAAAGATAAACTTCGCTGGATACTTGTATTGAGCGTATCGACGACGGTAAGCACCGAAATAATCGAGAAAATCCCCACCGTAACCCCTAACAGTGATAAAATAGTGCGCAGCAAATTTTCGCGCAGTGCACTTATGGCAAAGCGGATACTTTCAAAAACAAGTTTTAGAAAAAGAAGCATAGGGAATGAGTTTAAAATTTTGAGAGAACGAAAAAACAGCTACGTTAGCCAATGTGTGTGGTGAGAGCGCAACAGCCAAAGCCAATCGGTCATGCCATCACAAGAATATGAAAAGTAGCGTGCGCTTGAAAGAAATTTTACACGAACGCACAAAAACGAAGTACCGTAGATTAAGAACAGATTTTGAACAAAAAGGGCACAAAAAATATTCTTTTGCTATAGGAAAAGACTTTTTGCACGCAACTCGCTATCTTTGCAGCCCCAAAAATGTAGGCTAATTCCCTGATTTCCTCGTTATTCAATTTTTACCTCCAAAAAAATTTACTCGTATGTCGGAAGAAGTTACTAGACCCACTATGGGCATTCGGACGAAGATGAAACTCTCTGCGTTTCGCTTCGATTTACCCGAAGAACTTATCGCTACTCACCCCATCGAAAACCGCGACGAGTCGCGTATGATGGTTGTGTATCGGAATTCAGGAAAAATTGAGCACAAAATGTTTAAAGACATCCTCGACCATTATGGCGAGGGCGATACGATGGTGGTCAACGATACGATGGTGTTTCCTGCCCGCTTGTATGGCCGCAAAGAAAAAACTGGTGCAGAGATAGAAGTATTTTTGCTGCGCGAGCTTAGCTCGGAAGCGCACCTTTGGGATGTGCTTGTGGACCCGGCGCGAAAGATTCGCGTAGGAAACAAGCTTTATTTCGGTGATGGAGAACTGGTCGCCGAGGTGATAGACAACACGACTTCGCGTGGCAGAACTATCCGCTTTCTGTTCGACGGCGAAGACAGCGAGTTTTACCGCTCGCTCGATACCCTGGGCGAAACGCCTATCCCCAAAGAGCTTAACCGCCGCGCCGAACCAATTGACCGCGAGCGTTTCCAAACTATTTTTGCTAAGTATAAAGGGGCAGTAGCTGCGCCAACGGCCGGCTTGCATTTTACCCCACAACTGGTAAAACGTCTACAAATAAAAGGCGTAGAAATTGTGCCCGTTACGCTCCATGTGGGCTTAGGCACGTTCCGCGAGGTAGATGTAGAAGACCTCACCAAGCACAAAATGGACTCGGAAAATTTTGAGGTGTTGCAAAGCACGGTGGACGTTGTAAACAACTCCTTGATTCAGAAAAAGAACGTATGTGCGGTAGGTACAACCGTGTTGCGCGCACTCGAAACCTCGGTATCGGCTGCTAATTTATTGAAAGAAAACTCAGGCTGGACCGATAAATTTATTTTCCCTCCTTACGAGTTCAAAATTTGTAAGTCCATGATTACGAGCTTCCACAAGCCGATGTCCACCTTACTGATGATGGGTGCCGCCTTTGCAGGCTACGACCTGATGATGGAGGCCTACGAGGTTGCTATCAGGGAAAAATATCGTTTCTTGAGCTACGGCGATGCCATGCTTATTGTGGAATAAAGCGGTTTTTAGCTTCTTTTTGCCCTAATTTTTTGCTGTATTACCTTCTCGCTTTTTTCTAACTACCTGCGCACGTAACTAGGCACTTTATTGGTTGCGCAGGTAGTTTCCTACAAGACGTTGCAGTTCTTCTTGTACCTGTTCGGGCTGTCGCCAAAATTGCCGGCTGTAGAAACGCTGTACTCGCCAGCCGTTGCGCTCGAAGAGTTGCGGCGTGTAGGCGTGTGCATCTTTGGCGGAAAGAGCCTCGTAGTAGCGTTGGTCGTCGGTGAGTAGCAGGTACGGAGTCTGCCGGCCTTCTACGGTAAGTGCGCGCTCTGCAAAGCCTGTATCGGGAGCAAGCGTACCTTCTTTGGGGGCGAGGCTGTCCAGTTTTTCTGCCAACGTGCCTGTGCGGTGTTGCTCCGAAGAAGTCCCCTGTTCTAGTGTACCGTGTTTCCCTTCCGAAATGGCGTAGGCATACTGCAAATAGGCGCGGAGCAGTTTAGGCCCGGCGTGCTGTGTATCGTCCACACGCAACTGGTGCGGCAGCAAACTGCTGACCACATAGACCTTCTCGCGAGCGCGTGTGATGGCCACATTGAGTCTGTTTTCCCCGTGTTCGGCACTCAAACTACCAAATTGTAGGCGCAACTTTCCGTCGGTGCTTGGGGCGTACCCTATCGAAAAAAT
>CAYUJH010000124.1:0-6435 GCA_964444995.1 uncultured Roseobacteraceae bacterium
GTAGTCGCCGAGGCGGTCGAACTGTATGCTAGGGTTTTGCTCGTTGCTGGTGCGACCGCCCCCGAACTCCCAGCGCCAAGCTACGGCGTTGGTACTTTCGTCGGTAAACCGGATAGGGGCGTTGCTGCGTACATCTATCGAATCGGCAGAAAGGCTAAAGGCGGCTACTGGCAAATCGTTGACGCGAATCGCGACGGGCGCAGAGGTATTGCTGCAATTTCGTTCGGTATCGGTTACGGTTACGAAATACTCTCCCGGCTCGGTAATGACGATAGAACGCGTAGTAGCTCCGTTGCTCCATAGGTACGAGTCGGCAAGTTCTGCGAGAAGAAACGTGGAGTCGCCTCGGCACAGTTGCGTGCGGCCTGCGATGGTAATTTCAGGATTTGCACGTGCGCGTACCGTTACAGGCGTGCGTAAACTTTCTAGTCCGTTTTCCAACGACGCCACGTAGAAAGTGGTATCGGCCGTGAGAGGCTGTGTGGTATATTGTGCGCCTTCAAAAAAGGCCTCACCTCCGAAGGCATCGCTGTACCAACGATATAGCGTACCCCCCGATGCGCCAACAGTAGCTTGTTGACCAATACAGGCAGTGGCAAGGACCGTTGCGCTAGGCTTGTTTAAGGCAAATCGGCGGTTATACATCTCGTCGGCAGCTTTGGCGGAGCCGAGTAAGTCGTCGAGGCTGCTCGCGGCGTGGATAGCAAAGGCTACGCGCACGGTTTGGCCAACGCCAATGCGGTAAGGGCCCGAGCCTACGGTGTGGCTTATGTCGTTTACGTCGCCGGCGGGCATGCTTGCGTGCGTGAGCACATTTGTACCACTGGAAAGGCTCGTGAATTTTTCCACGTTGCTAAACCCGTCGTATAGGCCAAAGGGAGTGTCTGGCGCTTCGGGGTTGTTGTTCATGGGGTAGTAATTTGGCTCGCCTGTTAATACCTGTATGCCTGCCGAGATAGTGAGCGAGGAGTCGGTATCGTAGATGTAGCCCAATCGGTACTCGTTGTTCCATACCGCAGAGTCGCGCATACCAATATCCCAATCGGCGAAAAGCCCTACATAAAAGCCTTCTAGGTCGCTTGCTCCTCGGTTGGTGATGTCGTATTCTACGATGACGTACTTATCGTCGGGCACATCGTTGAAGACCAGCGAGCGGTAGCCAATATCGAGCTGTTGGGTGGGGAGGTTGGCGCGGCTGTTGTCCATCGTTCCGAATACCTCAAACACCGACCGCTGGCCGGGTTCGATGCTGCGCAGAGGCGAAGTAGCGCGGAAGTGGTCGTCGGCGTTCTCGCCTGCTGCGCGAACGGCGTTGGAAAGGTTAGCCGCCGACGTACCCATCATGAGGCCCATTTCAAACAAAAGAGGCTCTTCGTCGAACACGAAGCCAATTCCTTGCTCGAGCGCGAACCTGCGAAAGCCTACGCGCCCATTGTTGGGCATCGAAGTGGCGACCTGATTGCGCTCAATGTTGATAACGGCGGCATTGATGGTGAGTGGGAAAAATTGATAGTCGCGGTAGTTGTTTCCAATAAAGTCCACACGAATATCGAGTTTCAGTTCTTCCAAAAGAGCCTCCGATAGACGTGCGCGAAAGGGCTGCTGTATGTTGCTAATTATCTGCCCCGACTCCACCGGCCCTAGCTCGAAGGTGCGGTCGAGCAGGGTAACAAAGGGGCTGTTAAGCACAAGTTCTGCGCGAAGCTGCGGGCCGGAGCGTGCCAAGTAGTTGACAAAGTCGCCGCTGATAAGAACGGTATCGCCGCGTTGCAAGTTGGTAGAGCCTTGGGTGTTGGTAATGCGCACATTCTCGAAGCGAATACCGGGCTTTTCTTGGGTGAGCGCAGCGAGCAGGTCGAGCTTACCCGCGCCTACGTTGCGCGTGATAATGCTCGTACCGTAGATGGGTGTAGGGTCGGCCGTTACGCGCAGTTGCTGCATTACCTGAATGGCCGACCACGTTGGGTTTTTAGCCCGCACCAGTGCTGCCGCCCCTGCCACAATGGGCGAGGCAAACGAAGTGCCCTGTACAGACTGATACGGCTGCTCGCTAATAAGCGGGGAAGTAGTAACAATACCTACGCCCGGCGCGGCTAGGCTTACTGCATTTCCTTGCGAAGAAAAAGGTGCGCGTTGGTTTTGTTGGTCGATAGCAGCTACGGAAACAACGTTGTCGTAGCTGGCGGGGTAATTTGGTCGGAAGTCGCCGGCATTGCCAGCGGCCGCCACGATGACGATATCCTCGTCGAGCACGGCCACATTCACGATGTCCTCGGCGATGTCGCTGCGGAAGAAACCACCCCACGAAAGGTTCATGACGCTCACCTTACTTACGGTCAGGAAGACCACGCCCCCGTATCCGTTATAGACCGAGCCGCTCTCAGCAGGCTGGTCGTCGAACGAGTGCTTGGTGTTTAGCAGGCGGCAGCCAAAACAGATGCCGGCGATGCCCTCGTCGTTATCGGCCTCGGCGGCGGCAACTCCGGCAACCCATGTCCCGTGCCCTTGCACACCGGTTACGCGTATCTGTGGGTCGTTGTCGGGTTGGGGGTCTCGGCGCGTGTCGCCAGCTAAGTCCCAACCGCGCACATCGTCAATGTAGCCGTTTCCGTCGTCGTCAATGCCATTATCTGGTATTTCTCCTCGGTTGATATACATCTGATTCTTTAGATCCGGATGATTGAAATCCACCCCTGAATCGGATACGCCGATAACCACAGACGTGTCGCCGCGTGTGATGTCCCATGCTGCGAAGGCTTTCACACCGGGCAGGTAGTACTGCTGGAGTATGCGCGGGTCAGACGGTGTATATTCCAACTGCTGATACACCACGTCGGGTTCTACATACTGAAAGATTCCAAGGCTTTTCAGCTCGCTAATTACTTGGTTAATAGGCAAGTTTTGGTCGTACTGTACGGTGTGGAACAGCGATACATCCACGCCCGAAGGGTTAAAGGCACGTTGCCGATGCCGTTGCACGAAGGTGCCGGGGTACATTTGTTGGCTACGAATTTTGAGTTGTTGGAACGAACGGGCTACTTTAGCAGAACGTCGGCTCGAATTGGCCATTACACTCCGGTGCTCCGGGCGTAATTTTACGAGCAGCTGGCCCGGTACGTGGGGTATAGTGTCGTAGTCGTAGTCAAGGCCTTGTAAGTGGTGGGTAGGCTTCTGCGCCATGCCAGCCGTGCCGGCCAAGCAAAGCATAAGCAACCATAGCCAGTAGGAGTGTTTGTGCATGAGATTTTAAATTTATCGAGAATAAGAAAAATGTTTTTTTAATAAAGTTAAGCGATGAAAGGGGTTATACGCAAATAAACAGATGCTCTGTCTGAAAAAAATATGCTGTGTCCGCTCTTTCTTCCTGACCACACGAGACGCTACTAAACTATGCCGCTACTCAAAAGCACCCCATTTAAGTCGCCCTACCGCCAGTTTAACGGGCATTTGCAAACCATTTTGCCCAGCCTTTTTCGGCAAGTAGAAGGCGTACACTACCAGCGCGAGCGCATCGCCACGCCCGACGACGACTTTCTCGACCTCGACTGGTCGCGCACGGCTACGCACTCCGACAAACTCGTGATTATCTCGCACGGGCTAGAGGGCAACTCTGGCCGGCACTACGTAACGGGCACCGTGCGGCTGTTCAACCAAGCCGGTTGGGATGCCTGCGCGTGGAATTACCGAAGTTGCAGCGGTGAAATGAACCATAAACCTCGTTTTTACCACCATGCCGACATACCAGACCTCGCCACCGTTATTGACCATGCCCTAGCTGCTACTTCGCAGTATCGCACGGTTTTCTTGGTTGGTTTCAGCTTAGGGGGAAGCCTCACGCTGCGCTACTTTGGCGAGCATCCGCGCATACCGGCAGCCCTGCGCGGCGGAGTTGCTGTGTCCGTACCCTGCGACTTAAAAGCCTGTGCATACGAGTTGGAAAAGCCCACAAAGTTGTTCTACAACAAGCGTTTTTTCGATAAACTCAAAGAAAAAATCGAGATAAAAGCGCAGCTTATGCCCGATAAAATTTCTACCGAAGCCCTTATTCGCTATAACATTCGGTCGTGCCGCTTGTTTGATGAATACTACACAGCACCTTTACACGGTTTTGAAAGCGCGGACGACTTTTACGAAAAGGCAAGTTGTAAGATTGTCTTGCCTCACATAAAACATCCTGTACTGTTGCTCAATGCACTCAATGACCCGTTTTTGGCGGGATTGTGCTACCCTACGGAAATAGCGAGGGAAAACGACTGTTTATTTTTAGAAATGCCGCCCAACGGTGGGCACACCGGCTTTCAGATAAAAAATGAGCACGCTACGTATGCGGAAACACGTGCTTTGTCGTTTGCTTTACAAGTTTCGTAGATTTTTCACGCCGAACTTGCACATACCCACGCCAACCAACGAACTACTTAATTTTTAACGGATTTATTACTTTCCCGAAATCAATTCCCCATGAGCCTCTATTCAGACGAAGACCCTGTAAGCTACTCCAAGGAAGAACTGCTTACCCATCTACAAAGTTTGCAGGCGGTGGCAGGCTCGCAGTGCCCTGCCCAAAAAATGCTGCATGTCCTTCAGCGCATCGGCAAAGTAGGCGTGTGGGAGTACAACCCTGCCACCGACTACTTCGAGGCTTCCGAAGAACTTTATCATATTTTAGGCGCATATCCTAAGCAACTGCCTAACAAAGAAGCACTGCTCGGCTGCTTAACGCCTCTCACAAAGCACAACTTAGGCGAACAGGGAGTAGCGTTTTTCGCTCCGGTCTATCATCTGCCCTTAGAGCTAACCTGTGTCTCGTTCAAAAACCGCACCTGTCAGTTGCTGTGTATCGGTAATTTTTTCGACGAAAAAAGCGGAAAAATTATGGGATTTCTACAAGATATTTCCTACCGAAAAAATCTCGCTAAAAAACTAAAGTACCACAAGGAACGGCTCAAAACCTTACAAAATATCGCCCGAATGGGCAGTTTTGAGTTTCATCTGCAAGAAAAACGCCTACTTTGGTCAGATTATATGTACGAAATGTTAGGAGTTAATCCTTCTAAAGAGTTGCACCACGCAAGTCTTATGGGGTTCATACACCCCGACGATAAGCTGCGCGTTCTACGTAACTTGAGCCAAAAATCGGTGTTGGGGCGCGAATACCGCGAAGATTTTCGGATGATACGTGCCGACGGACATATAATTTATGTGATGGCTACCGTACACACGCAGGCAGACGCACAGGGCAGGCCGTTTAAGTCGGTGGGCGTAATTCAAGATATTTCGGACCGCAAAGAGGCAGAACAGAAAGTACAACAGCAAAACGATGAGTTAAGGTCGCTTAACAAACAGCTCGATCAGTTCGTTTATAGCGTATCGCACGATTTGCGCGCACCGCTTACCTCTGCTCGTGGATTGGCAGAAATCCTCAAGACCGAAACGTCGGAAGAAGAGCGGCAAATGTACCTTCAGCTCATGGAGCAGAGCCTCGAACGGCTCGACGGGTTTATTCAAGACATCGTGCAACTCTCGCGCAATAGCCGCCTTGACATCGCCAAAGAACCTATCGATTTCCACGAGCTGCTTGCCGAAGTAGTGGCGGCGCACAAGTTTAGCGAGGAAACCGAGGGCGTAGAAATCCGCTTACATGTGGAACAGCCCGTATCGTTTTTCTCAGACCGAATGCGTCTGTTAGCAGTGATAAGCAACCTATTTTCTAACGCAATACGGTACGCAAATCACTATCAGCCCCAACCCTACGTGCAGGTAACCGTACATACTAGCCTCGCAGGTGTTACCTGCATCATTGCCGATAACGGGCAGGGCATAGAGGAAAATCACCTTGCGCATATTTTTGAGATGTTCTATCGTGCAAATAAGCACAAGTCGGGTTCGGGCTTGGGGTTGTATATTGTAAAAGAAACAGTGGAAAAGTTGCAGGGCCGCATCGAAGTAGCCTCTACCTACGGCGAAGGCTCTACCTTTACCGTCTCGTTGCCTAGCCTTGGGTAAAGCTGTACAAAATTTGGTGGCTTTTCGCACGCTTCGTTAAATTCGCGCCTTCTTATCCCATACAATGCTTTTTTTTCGCGCATAAACCTCGTTTGCATGGCCACTCAAAAACCCTCACTGCCCAAAGGAACACGCGACTTCGGTCCGGAACAAATGCAAAAAAGGCAGTTTATTTTCCAACAAATACGCAAGGTGTTCACTGCCTACGGCTTCCAACCCTTGGAAACGCCTACGATGGAAAATCTTTCTGTGCTTACCGGTAAATACGGCGACGAGGGCGACCAGCTTTTATTTCGCCTCTTAAACTCTGGCGACTTTCTGAGCAAAACAACGGCGGCTGACTTTGCGGAAGGGCACAAAGCTCTTACGCCCAAAATTTCGGAAAAAGGGCTGCGCTACGACCTCACCGTGCCCTTCGCCCGCTATGTAGTC
>CAYUJH010000125.1:0-4125 GCA_964444995.1 uncultured Roseobacteraceae bacterium
ATCCATTCGCCGGCTAGCAAGAGGTCGGGGCGGCCGTCGGCATTGGCATCGAACCATGCGGCATCGGTTACCATGCCAATTTGTTGCAGTGCGGGAGAAAATTGGCGCGTAGCCTCTGAAAATGAGCCGTTTCCATCGTTAAGATATATCGAACTTTTGGCAGGATAGCCGTACCGACCGGGCACGGAAAGCCCACCCACGAACAGGTCGAGGTCGCCATCGCCATCAATATCTGCAGCGCGCACGCAGGACGTGTTCATAGGAATATTGGGCAGGTTTTGGGCAGCGCGTTGAAAGTTTCCGCGCCCATCGTTGATATACAACCGGTCGAGGTAGTAGCGGGGCGAGGCAGGGTACTGACTGCCGCCGCTCGCCACGAACAGGTCGAGGTGCCCGTTGCCGTTGGCATCGAACAAGAGCGCGTCGGTGTCTTCAAAGGCGCGGTCGGTTTCAAAGGCAGGCATAGGCACTGCGCGGAACGTACCGTTGGTTTGCTGCACGTACAGGGCAGCCGGCTGCTGACTCGCCCCTCCGACAAACAGGTCGTCTAGCCCGTCGCCGTTTACGTCGCCCACGGCAAGGCAGGGCCCGCGTGTGCTGTGCAGGTACGGTATAAGCTGTTGACGGGTAAAATCGAGAAATTCGTCTTCGCGGTGTTGATAGTCGAGTGTATGTGCCGAGTCTTCAAAGCGAAACGGTGCGGGCAGTACGGCATAAGTTGCTGGTACAGATTCATTTTCAGTGGGTTGGATAAGATGCAACGTTTGGTTGCTGGGCACGTTGTAGCGCGTTTGGAACGTGCCGTCGGGCCAAAAAACGTGCAGCGAGTCGAGCGCGGCATGTGCGCCCAACCCGAAGTGTACCTGCGGCGCAACGGCGGACTGAAAGCCGCGCACAGGTTGGTTTTCGCGCATAAATTGCTGCCCGTTGGCATAGGCTACCACCTTCGCGCCTATGCCGAAGCGGTTGGGCGTGTGGCTCTCGAAGGTGAGCGTAAGCCAATGATGCGCAGTGTGAGAGGTTGCTTCGTTGCGGTAGAGCGAAGCGGGGGCATTTAGGTTATTCACCACGAGGTCGAGGTCGCCGTCGCCATCGAGGTCTGCCCACACTGCCCCGTTCGAGAAGCCCGGACGCGCCAGCCCCCACAGCTTGCTTGCATCTTCAAAAACAGGCACTTGGCTTCCGTTTTCTACCTGCCGAAAGGCATAATTTTCGATAGGAATAGAGGGCATTTTTAGGATGACCTTCAAATTTTCGGCATTTACCCCCTTGGCCAACGAATTTTGCACGTCGTTTTCCGAGATGTAATTGATGTAGTCCATGTCGTTCGGGCGGCGGTAAATCCCGTTGGTGATGAACAGGTCTTGCTGCCCGTCGAGGTCGTAGTCGGCGGCGAGTACTGCCCAGCTCCAATCGGTAGCGGGCACCCCGCTGAGTTCGGCGATTTCGCTAAACAGCGGCACATCGCTGTTTTGGGGCACGCCTCGGTTGAGTTGCAGCGCGTTTTTAGCAAGTTGTGCGTGGTAGCCATAGCTGCGTTTAAACTGATAGACATCGAAGGCATCTTCGGGCGCGGCGGTTTTCAAAATATCTTCGCGAGCGGGCTTCATATCCAGCGATAGTACGTCGGGCAGGCCGTCGTTGTTGAGGTCGGCGGCTTCTACGCCCATCGAAAAGCGGCTTGTGTGGCCGGTCGCCTGCGTGAGCGCCTCGCGAAATGTGCCGTCTTGTTGATTGAGGTAGAAATAGTCGTTCTCGTGGAAATCGTTGCCGATGTAGAGGTCGGGCCAGCCGTCGTTGTTGAAGTCGCTCACGGCGATGCCCAAGCCGTAGCCGAGTTGGCTGGTGTAAATACCTGCCTGTTTGCTCACATCGGTAAAGCGCAGTTGTCCGCCGTCGGAATCGTTGCGGTAGAGGCGGTCTCCGGCCTGCTCGCTGTGCATGGCGCGGAGTTTCTCGGCCTTGCCGTAGGTGCTTTCCGTGTGTACGGAGTGATTGAGCAGATAGAGGTCGAGGTCGCCGTCGCGGTCGTAATCGAAAAAGACGGCTTGGGTCGAAAAGCCAGCGTGCGCTATGCCGGCCTGTGTGGCCTGCTCTTCAAACTGCGGAACGCCTTCAGCCGTATTGCCTTTGTTGACAAACAACACATTGTGCGTGTGCGCAAAGGGAGGATGATTGGTTACTTGGCATACATATATATCGAGCAGCCCGTCGCCGTTTACATCGGCAAAGGTTACGCCCGTGGACCAGCCGTCCGTGCCGCGTATGCCTGCCGCTTGGCTGATGTCCTCGAACTGAAACGCGCCTTTATTCAAAAATAGCTTATCTTCTTGCATGTTGGCAGTAAGATATAAGTCGGGCAGACCGTCGCCATTTAAGTCGCCTACCGCTACGCCGCCGCCGTTGAAAAAATACAGATAATTTAAAATGTTAAAGGCTGTATCTTCTTTCAGCGTGTTTTCAAAGTTAAGTCCACTGTATGCCGTAGGGATTTCGGTAAATAGGCTTTTTCCTGCGGGGGGCAGTTCCGGCGTGCAGGCAGTTATCATCACCCCTAAAAAAAACACATAAAAAAAAGGAGCATAAAGGGAAGATGATTGAAATACCTGCATAGTTTTATTTTCTTGATTTTCAGTGTTTTGTACGTTTGTTTGTGGCTGTTTTTTTGACCAAATACTACAGGCATACACGCCAGAGAGCGTACCTACGAAGCGTAAAAGAAGCAAAAATCTACATAGGCTTCCCCAAAAAGTAGCGCGGAGGTGTAGCAGTTTGTAAATATTTGCGTAATTTTAAGGTTTTTGAAACAACGAGCGCCTACACGCTACACTAATTTAGTAGGGTGCATTTCAAAATTACGCTTTTGGGTATTCTACCCTTCGATTCAACTGCGCTGTGAAAGGCTTCGGGCTTGTGATGCGAAGTTTTGAAATGCACCCAATTTAGTATCACATTAAAACTACTACCTAACGGAAAATCTTATGGAAGCCAACGCGGAAAGAATACGCTTAAAATCTACCTTTAACAACCACGGTTGGAAAAAATGGGGCCCTTACCTCTCGGAAAGACAGTGGGGCACCGTGCGCGAAGATTACAGTGCCCACGGCGATGCGTGGCGGTACGTGTCGCACGATGCGGCGCGGAGCTGGACCTACCGCTGGGGCGAAGATGGCATAGGAGGCATTTCGGACAATCGGCAGTTTTTATGCTTCGCTTTTTCGTTTTGGAACGGCAACGATGCTATTTTGAAAGAGCGTCTGTTTGGTTTGGCCAACGGCGAGGGCAATCACGGCGAAGACGTGAAGGAGTATTACTACTATCTCGACTCCACACCCACGCACTCGTACATGAAAATGCTGTATAAATATCCGCAAAATAGGTTTCCGTACGAAGAAATGCTGATTCGGAACGCACAACGCAGCAAGCACGAAACCGAGTATGAGCTGATGGACTCCGGTATTTTCGACCAAAACGAGTACTTCGATATGGAGATTGAATATGCTAAGGCCGGTTCGGAAGATATGATGGTGCGCATCACTGTACACAACCGCGCCAAAAAAGCTGCCGAGGCACACATTGTTCCTACGCTGTGGTTTCGCAACACGTGGTCGTGGGGCTACGACGACTATAAGCCTTCCTTGTACTCGCGCAAAGGCTACCCGGTCTATGTGGAGCACCGCGAAATAGGCAATTACAGGCTGCACTACGAGGAAAATCCCGAAATGCTCTTCTGCGAAAACGAAACCAACGTGCTACGCATCGGCGGGAAACAAGAAGAAGGAAAATACTATAAAGACGGTATCCATAACTACGTGGTAAACGGTGTGAAAAAAGCCGTAAACCCTAGTTTAAAAGGAACAAAAGTAGGTTTGGCGTACAAGATGACGCTCGGACCGAAAGAGAGCCGCACGCTGCGTTTCCGCCTTACCAACCAAACCCTGTTCGACCCCTTCGACGACTTCGATACGCTCTTCGCCCAACGCTTGCAAGAAGCCGACATGTTCTACGCTAAATTGCAGGAAAAGGTAAAGGATGAAGACCTCCGTAACATCCAACGTCAGGCGTATGCGGGGATGCTGTGGAACAAGCAGTTCTATCATTACAACGTAAACCAATGGCTAGAAG
>CAYUJH010000125.1:4135-6403 GCA_964444995.1 uncultured Roseobacteraceae bacterium
AAAATAGGAAGCTGAGCCGTAACCGCCGTTGGCGGCATTTGGTCAATGCCAATATTATTTCTATGCCCGATAAGTGGGAGTATCCGTGGTACGCCGCTTGGGACTTGGCGTTCCATTGCGCTACGATTGTAAAGGTGGACCCCGAGTTTGCCAAGCGGCAACTACTTCTGTTGCTGCGCGAATATTATATGCATCCCAACGGGCAAATTCCGGCCTACGAGTGGAGTTTTAGCGACGTAAACCCACCAGTACACGCATGGGGCGCGTGGCAGGTCTATTCCATCGAAAAGCAAATGAACGACGGGATAGGCGATACCGATTTTTTGGCACGTATTTTTATGAAACTGACCATGAATTTTACGTGGTGGGTTAACCAAAAAGACTCCGACGAAAACAACCTTTTCGAGGGAGGCTTTCTCGGTCTTGATAACATTGGGGTGTTCGACCGCAGTAACCCACCCTTGCAAGGTGGCCGGTCGATTGAACAAGCCGACGGCACAGCGTGGATGGCCATGTATTCTCTTAACATGTTGCGCATTGCCGTCGAGCTTGCCAAAGTGAAGCCCTACTACCAAGAAGCCGCCTCAAAATTCTTCGAGCACTTCCTCATGATTGCCGGTGCGCTCACCAAAATTGGGCACGAGGGCACAAGCCTTTGGGACGACGAAGACGAGTTTTACTACGACATCCTCCATACGCCCGGTCAGCCAAGTGTCTTGCTGAAAGTTCGCTCGTTGGTGGGCTTATTGCCGCTGTTAGCCGTAGAGGTATTCGATGCCAATTTGCTGCAAAATAACCGCGATTTTACGCGCCGTTTAGAGCACGCACTAAGTTCTCGCGCCGACCTTGCGCAACTTATCTCGCGGTGGTTCGAGCGCGGCGAGCAGTCGCGCCGCATGTTGGCATTGGTGCGCGTACACCGCATGAAATGCCTTCTGCGAAGAATGTTGGACGAGAAGGAGTTTTTGTCCGATTACGGCATTCGCGCTCTTTCCAAGTACCACCTCGAGCACCCCTATAAGTTGCAAGACGGCGGGGCAACGTACGTAGTTTCGTACCTCCCCGGCGAGTCCGACTCGTCCATGTTCGGCGGCAACTCGAACTGGCGCGGCCCTATCTGGTTTCCTATGAACTTCCTGCTCATCGAGTCGCTCTACAAATTCCACGAGTTTTACGGCGAGCAGCAGCAGTTTGAGTACCCCACCGGCTCGGGCAAAATGCTAAATCTAAAAGAGATTGCACTGAAAATTACTGAGCGACTTATTTCTATTTTCAAACGCGACAAAAAAGGACGGCGAACTGTGTTTGGAGAAAGTAAAAAATTTCAGAAAGACGAACATTTTAAAGACCACATTTTATTCTACGAATACTTCCACGGGGACAGCGGTTTGGGCTTGGGTGCGTCGCACCAAACGGGATGGACTGGCCTGATAGCCAACCTGATAGACCAATACTACGAGTACTCGGCGGAAGTGCCTACAGTACAAAAAAAGATTTCGGAGACAACGTTCAAACCCAATGTTGCTAAGTCGCCAAGCGATACGTAAACGCATACAGACAAAATGCTTCCAAAACGCTCCTTATCAAATTTCCAATTCAAAAATATACTATGAACGAAACGCCCAAACCTTTAACCCGTGCCCAAGAATCGCGGGCTGCCATAGAACGCATTTATATAGAAATGCGGCATCTGTTTAACCGTGGATACTACAAGCCGCTTGGTGCTTCGGGGAGTGAGCTAGCGTCGGCGATGCTTTCGCTGCGCCCGGAAATTTACGGCTCCATGAACGACCCCGAAAAGGTAGAACTCGACGGCTTGGTCTATGTGATGGACAGGCTTCCGAGGGGAATTGAAGAATGTCGTTTTGTAAAGCTTACTTCTAAAGAAGGATACGGCGACTCGTTTGAAAACATCATTCCTGCCAAGCGTAGGCGAAACTGCTACCGCATCGACGAGGAGCAAATGTTCATCGAAATCACACGTGGCAAAAGTGAGATTTACGACATCCTTACCCACCTTACCTTTATGTACATAGAGGCGGAAAAAATTCGCCGACACGCCTTCGACGACCGGGGCGAAAAAACGCCGGAGTGGCGCAAACTCGAAAAGTTAATGGAGCAGGGCATCGACACCTTAGAAGCTGCGCCGGAAGAAGAAGGGTACGCCCTGCGCGAGGTCGCTTTTACGTACTTGAGCACGATTTTAGGACGCACCTTTGAGGAAACCAAACACGCTTACCACCGCCTGAAAGAAAATAAGGCACAGAA
>CAYUJH010000126.1:0-6335 GCA_964444995.1 uncultured Roseobacteraceae bacterium
CTCCGACCCGTATGGCGAGGGCTGGATGATTAAGATAAAGCCTACCAACCCGCAAGAGCTAGAAAACTTACTCAGCAAAGCGGCTTACGAAGAACTTATCGGAGCGTAATTGTAGTAGTATAATTTTAAATGAGAACAAAGCCATGCCTTACTTTTACGATACGCCTTGGTGCAAGATTTATTACCATGTAGAAAGTCATACTGTTGTGTTAGAGTGGCATGGCTTTGCTTCCGAAGAAAATTTTCGTGCTGCCTGTGACGCCTCGCTTGCACTGCTTGAGGCAAAACAGACAAGTAAAATGTTGGCAAATAACAAGGATGCCAAGGTGGTTAGCCCTGCGAATCAGAAATGGCTCAACGAAGAGTGGTTTCCAAAGGCCTATCGGGCTGGCTACCGCACCTCGGCCGTGGTAGTCTCGACCAACATTTTCAACGAAATGACGGTAAAGAACATCGTTAACCAGATGGATGCAGGCAAGTTTACCGTGCAGTTCTTCCAAGAGGAAACGCAGGCCTTTGCATGGTTGCAAACCATGTAGCCCCGAGCAGCCGCTAAAAACTCACTACCCCTACCGTATCGGCTTTGAGTTTTACGGTAAGATAGCCCTGTAGGCGGCTTTCGTAGTCGCGGCGAGTGCGGGTGTAGGTTTTCGCCTTCCACTTGAGCACGGCGATGTACTGCTCGCCTACTTTCTTATCTTCTAACACGGATCGTTTTGCCTTCGACAAACTGATTTCTTCTAGCTCGGGATACAGCACTCGTACCTCTTTTTCAATTTGGTCGAAGGGTATCGTGTCTTTGCTAAAACCGGCGATTACACCGCGCAAGCTGTCTATTTCGCTCAAAACGGTGGAGCGCTCGCGTGTTTGGTAGCGTTCTAGGCCTCCTATGCGGTTGCGCAGCCTATCTACCTCCTCGGCGAGGCGTTTTTGTTCTTCGTCGGGGGGCGTATCGGTGGGGATAAGGGTAATGACGCAGGTATCGCCCTCTACCTTAAAAAACTGGCTAAATAAGCGTTCGCGCATAATTTCGTTAAACTTCCCCTCCAAGATTTCTACCGAATCGGTGGCAATATATTCGCCAAAGTAATAGACCTTTAACTCGTTTACGCTGTCGTTAAGTGCCTTGTACGTCCAGTCAACGCCTTTGTCGATGTCTCTGTGAATGTTGTCTTCAATAAATTTGCTTACAAACGAGAGGCGCGTAGCATTTTGCACAGTTTGCACCAAAAAGACGATACTTGGGATAAGCAACAGGGTAAGAAAAAGATAAATACCGAGTTTTGTTTTCCGTTCGGCGGCGGGGTTCATCAGTTGCACTTGTGGGAACTTGAGCAACCGCACGATGAAGTACGTAGAGAGGGAAATGAGTACAGCGTTGATGAAAAACAGGTAAAACGCTCCGCCAAACACGCCGAGCCGGTTGGTAGCCAAGCCGAAGCCTGCCGTACAAAGCGGAGGCATCAACGCCGTTGCGATGGCTACGCCCGGAATGGCGTTGGTCTTTTCGGTGCGCGAGCCGGCAATAATACCTGCCAAGCCCCCAAACAGTGCCACTAAGGCATCCAAGATAGTGGGAGTGATGCGTGCCTGCATTTCGGGCGTAAAATCGCCAAAGGGTGTAACCTTGAAATACAGAAAACTACACGCCAAACTCAGCACGGTTGCTATGCCAAAATTGAGTAGTGAGCGCCCGAAGTTGACCCGGTCGTTGATTCCTAAGGCTAGTCCTACGCCCAAAATAGGCGACATGAGCGGGGAGATAAGCATCGCACCAATGATAACCGCCGGCGAGTTGACATCCAGACCAATACAGGCGATAAACACCGAGCAGATAAGTATCCACAGCTTTGAGCCGCCAAGTACTACGCCGCTGTTAATGCCCTTTATCGTGCCCTCTATGTCGGTATCGTCTGCAAGGTGCATGATGCGAAATACCAACTTTTTCACGAAGCTAAAGATGTTGGTTAGCTCGCTGATAATGATTGCCCAACTTCGTTTTAACATGCTTTTATTTTTCTGACGTTATACCAAGATTCATTTGATGTAAGGATTAACATGATTTGCTTTGCTTGATTTTGAATGATTTATAAGACCATAATTTCGCAAGCTTCATGCGCTTTGGTATAGTAAGTTGTTTGTCTTATTTGGCAAAGAACACGGCACTACTGCCTACCCATGTTTTGTCTTTGTTGAAGTCAACACCTAAGATTTTCCCTTTGCTAAGGCGGGCAAGGGTGATGAGCGGTTTCAATTCCCCATCCCATACGCACAACATGCGCACTTCGGCCTTTGCCGGTACGTCGGGCGTGGGTAAGAAGGGGGCATACGCTACTTTTTTCTGCAAGATGTGGTGCGCAGGATTTTTAACTGCTTCTATGTCCTCTTTTGTAACATCGAACACTACGCCCGCGCCAGCGAACGAGAAGAGCGGTTTGAGTACGTAGTTCTCCAAGTCGTCGGGATAGACGGAAAGGTCGCTCAGAAAGTGCGTTTCCGGCACGTAGGGGCTTTGCATGAACGGCATGGTATATTTGCTGATTTTGAAAAACCAGTTGGGATGCGCCATCCACTCGGCGTTGATAGGTTGCTGCCAGTTGAATTGGATGGATAGGTCGGTTCTGCGCTCTAGCTCGTCGAAAATGACGCGGTTATAGATGCGCGTAACGGGGATTTTACGCCCTTGCCTGCGGTAATAGACCTGCTCGCCTTCTTGGATAACCTCCGAGGCACACACGGGCCGAATGCCCAAGTCGCGGATGGTGTAGAGAAAGTCAATCCGTGTTTTCTGGTACTTGGGTTTGATTTCCAGCAGGATGACGTTTTCGGGGTCTTGGTCGGCGAGAATGACCCGCTTGAGCGTTTCGACGTAGCTTTCCTGCGTGAGGTCGTCGGTGAGGAAGGGCGTGAGCGTATCGGGCAGATTGAAGTGCCGTTGATAGGCCGTACACAAGTGCCTCTGGTAACAGTACAACGAAGCAACCCCTTGAAGCTCAATAAGTTGTGGGTAAAATGTGCCGTCTTCGCGTTGGCAAACTGCCGCGTCTATTGCTAAGAAATGAGGGTGGCGATTTTCATTGGGCACGCGGTGCTGCGGGGGAACTGCCCCGTCCATTTTTTCGGAGAAGCCGGGCGCGTTAATCGTCGCTTTTACATCTTCGAAGAGTTTGAGAAGTTCCTCTTTAAACGCTTTGTGCGCAAACACTGGCGTTTCAGCGATGCGGAAGTCGCGCAGCATGGTGTGCTTGGGGTGTATTTCGGCCAAGAACGCTTTGTAGGCTTCTTCCCGAAAAGATTCGTTAAACTGTTTGCGTAGTGCTGGAATCATGGTGTGGAGGAGGAAAGGACAAACATGGAGGAAAATGGGCAGATGCGCGTCTTTTTTGGAAGGCAAGCGCATAAAAAAGGCAAAGCCACTGCCCCAGAGCAGTGCCTTTGCCATGTATGCGAGGCGCTTACTTTTTCTTGGTCGCTGCGGTAGTTGCAGGTTTCTTTTTGGCGGCGGTTGCCGTAGTTTTTGCAGCGGGTGCTTTTGCTTTAGGTGCTGCAGCGGCTTTAGGGGCAGCTGGTGCGGCAGGTGCGGTAAGGCTACCTTTTGCTACGCTCGTTTCCATAAACTTGCCCCACGTAAGGTTCATTTTACCTTCTTGGTGCGCCTGTGCGCGCTCGATAGCCATGTTAGCGGCATTTTCTACAATCCACTCAAAATTTTCCTCGCCTACGGAGAACAAGTCGGCATCGGGGGCGGGGTTGCAGAAGTCAATCGGGTAGAGAACGCCGTCGCGGATGGCAATTTCCACCGTGTTGAAATCGTAGCCGAGGTATTCGTTGAGCACGAGCACCATGTCTTCTACCTGCTTCAAAATTTTAGGGTCAATCGCAGGGCCATTGCGCACGTACCGCTCGTGGAAGGGGTTACGCGGCTCGTATTGCATGATATGCACGTGCTTGCGGTCGAGGCAGTAGCAGCGGAAGTACAATTCGTAGTCGATGTTTTCTTGCAACATCATAACAAGCTGCCCTGTTTCGCTATATACTTTGAAAAAATCTTCTTGGTTATACACCTTATACACATTTTTCCAGCCACCACCTGCGAAAGGCTTGAAGAAGGCTGGGAAGCCTACGTACTCGAATACGCCCTCAAAATCGAGCGGGAGCGCAAGGTTGCGGAACGAGTTCGCGTCGGTATCGTCGGGGCGGTGATGCGAAGGGAAAAGTGCCGTTTTGGGCATGGTAACGCCAATTTTTTCCGATAGGGCGTTGTTGAAAAACTTCTCGTCGGCACTCCACCAAAACGGGTTATTGATAACTGCCGTTCCGCCAAGTGCAGCGTTTTTCAAATACGCACGGTAGAAGGGCACATCCTGCGAGATGCGGTCGATAATGACAGCATAGTCCGTAGGTGCAGCCTGCACAACTTTGTCAATAATTACAGGTTCGGCTACGATGCCTTCTACATTTTTAGCGTTGATTCGCTCGATAAGCGCGGGGGGAAACGAGTTTTCTCGGCCGAAAAGGATACCTATTTTTTTCATAGAGTTTGGTGGATTTATAATGAAGTTTTGATTGAAGCGGCGGTACGTTCCGATTTGACAAAGACCAACGATGCGTACTTGCTTACGATAATACACATGTTTTGCCGAAAATCAAACGGGTTGTTAAATAAAAATTATACCAAGATTTATGTGGTTTGAGGATTTTCTTGATTTGATTAGCTTGACTTTCAAGGATTTACAAGAGCTAACCTGCTCAAATCGCCTACTTTCGAGTATAATTAAAGCGATTTTATTTTGATGTTGCGAAACCATACGTCGTCGCCGTGGTCTTGCAGGCCAATGTAGCCCTCTGTGGGTACGTTCACCCAATTTTCGTTTAGGCCGGGGAACTTACTCGCTGCTACGTCGGCCTTCCACTTTTCCGTGTCCAGCTCGTACGATACAACCACCTCGCCGTTCTGAATGTGCTGCACCTTGCGGTCTTTGCAGATAATTTCTACCTGATTCCACTCGCCAACGGGGCGTGCATTTTGTGGTGTGGCTGCATAGAGGTCGTAGAGCGAGCCGGCTTGGCGGTTGCCATTCGTGCCCATGTTCGCGTCGGGGTGCTTTTCGTTATCGAGTACCTGCATTTCGGGTGCGGTCATCCAGATGTAGTCGTGCGTTTCTTGGCCCAGGTAGAAAATACCCGAGTTGCCCACTTCCGAAATTTTCCACTCCAATTTTAGATGGAAGTCGCCGAACATCTCGCCATAGATAATGTCGCCGCCTTCGGTGCTGCCTTCTGCCCGCTGCGAGGCTGCGAAGTACAGCGTGCCGTCGTCGGTAACTTTCCAATCAGAAGGAAACGTTTCTTTGCGGAAGCTCCGCCAGCCCTCGGAAGTTTTTCCGTTGAAGAGCAATTTCCAGCCATCTGCTTTTTCGGCATCGGTCAGGGTATTTTGGGCGGGTGCGCCGTTGGTGGTAGGGGGCATGTTTTCTGCAATTTCGGTGCTATCTTGACTTTCTTGTTGTGTGGACTGCGTACTCGTGCCACAGCCCGAGGCGACTAA
The DNA here is from genome assembly GCA_964444995.1 of uncultured Roseobacteraceae bacterium. GTDB lineage: Bacteria > Bacteroidota > Bacteroidia > Cytophagales > Flammeovirgaceae > CAYUJH01. The sequence goes on from CAYUJH010000126.1 coordinate 5,549, forward strand.
AAAGGTGAGCAGGCAGGCCGCCGATATACATTTTTTCATCTTTACTAGGGGTTAAATAGGTGAAATTGAGCGACCAAATTAGTGAATTTTCGTACGAGGGCGTATCTTTCGTGCAGCAGTTTTCCGAAAAAACACGTTATCTTCCTAGCAAATGTGTATCTTTCGCCAATATTCACCCCTATTAGGTGGTTCGGTAAACCGCTAATTTCTCTATATTTGCACCTCTTACGCACATTCTTACGCTAACGTCGCTTTGCATGATAGTACCTTTACCCTACTAAATACCGCACACGCCCCATTTTTTCCGCTGCTTCTTGCTCTCCACCAACGCTGTGTTGGTTCGTTTTTTTCTGAAAAGTTATACGAAAAGTTTGACGAGCAGCTCTTTCGGTAGGGTAAAAAAGAATCGCGTGGCGAAAAAGTAGTCGTTTCGTCCATATCTCAAACCATTTTAGCATCATGTCTTTCAAAATCCGCACGTTATTGCTGCTCGCTTGCGTGGCGAGTGTCCCGGCGTTTGCCCAGCAACCCTCTACGCAAATTCAAGGACAACAAGGAGGCCGCCCCATCATCACCGCCGTACCCTTTCTCGGTATTCCGCCCGATGCGCGCAGTGCCGCCATGGGCGACGTAGGTGCCGCCACCTCGCCCGACGCGAACGCCGTCTTCTGGAACCCGTCTAAACTCGCCTTTATCGAAACTTCCTCGGGAGCCTCGCTTTCCTTTACGCCTTGGTTGCAAAAAATCGTGGGCGATATGTCCATCACGTACCTATCCGCCTATAAAA
>CAYUJH010000127.1:0-6305 GCA_964444995.1 uncultured Roseobacteraceae bacterium
TTTATATGATTTAAGGACTTATACGATTTGATTACTTTGATTTTCAATGATTTAAAAAGCCTGAATTTCCCGAACCACTTCGTACCGGATGCGCAAGGCACATTCGATGATTTGGGAATTGGTACAATTTGAAGGGCGCGACCGTCAAATCATTTGCAAGGCTTTGATAACCCCCAGCGTTTCGTGCTTGGCTTTCAAAATCATGAGGGGCATCGTGAACTCTTCGCGAATGAGTTTCTCTGCGAAGCTACCCAAAAACATGGACGAGGCAAAAGTTCGCCCTTTAGAACCCAGAATCACCAAGTTTACCTCTACGCTGCCAGCCGTATCTTTAATGAGCGTAGCCGTGTTTCCCTTTCGGTGCAGCGTAAAAATAGGTGCAACGGCCACACTCTGCGTGTCTATCTTGCTGATAAACTCGCGGTAGCGCCTATGCGCATGTTTTTTCATAATCTTGGCAAACTCGTTGTACGACTTGCCCGAGGCGTGGTAGCCGGTAGGTACTTCAAAGATATTTTGGCAGTAAATCGTTACCGAGTCGTCTTGTGCGGCAAACGATACGGCAGCCTCTAGGGCCATTTCCGACCACTTCGAGAAGTCGGTGCACACAAGAATATCGTCGAGCACCAGCTCGGTGTTTTCGGGCACAATGATAAGCGAGCAGTGCAACCTCCGCGCCAAGCGGGTCAGAATCACGCCGCTACCGCTCGACTGCACCTTTCTCCCTAACATGACCAAATCCACCTCATTGCTTAAAGCAAATCTTACAATGTGCTCGGTAATGCCTCCTTCCGTAATCGCAAATTCGATATTGTAGGAATGCTCTTCGGGCAGAATTGTGCGAACCGTTTCCTCCATTTTTCCCAATAAGAAGCCTTTGAAGTCCCGCTGCTCCACCGAGAGAATATTCTCCAACTCGCGGGGCAAATCTGCGTCTTTCATGGCATGTAAAAAGATGAGTTCTTCCACCTGCATGATGTTCGCCATAAAGTCGGCATAGGCTATTAGTGTTTGGTCGGTTTCTGTAAAATCTAGGCAGACCATCGCCTTTTGGACCGGATTTTTCATGTGCGTCGCGTGGTTTTGGTTACGTTAAAAAGTCATATTTCAAAAAAATACTACCAGACCGAATGCCTGCTTGAATATGTTTCCTTAAAGCTACTAAAAAAGAGACAACACAAAAAATGACCTTTCGCATCAAACCGAAAGGTCATTTTGTATAGCCACCGAAAAAGTAAATATTTTTTTGTATTAAAAACACGCTTAACGCATATTTTTTCGGCGGTTGCGCTTGTAGTCTTCAAAGATAAGGTCGCCTAACCCTTGCAGGCTACTATAATAGGCATTGCCACTGTTGACCTTCGTAAACTCGCGCACAAACTGCTGCAAATAGGGGTCGGAGGCAATCATGAAGGTCGTTATCGGGATGCGAAGGCGGCGGCACTGGGCGGCAAGGTTGAGCGTTTTGTTCAAAATTTTTGGGTCGAGGCCAAAGCTATTTTTATAGTAGCGTATGCCTTCTTTGATGCACGTAGGTTTACCATCGGTAATCATAAAAATTTGTTTATTTTTATTTTTCCGGCGGCGCAGCAAGTCCATCGCGAGTTCCAAGCCAGCGACGGTATTGGTGTGGTACGGGCCCACTTCTAGGTAGGGCAGATCTTTGATTTGGATTTGCCATGCATCGTTTCCGAACACCAAAATATCGAGCGTGTCCTTTTTGTAGCGCGTCGTGATAAGTTCCGAGAGCGCCATCGCTACCTTTTTGGCGGGTGTGATGCGGTCTTCGCCATAGAGAATCATGGAGTGCGAAATATCAATCATCAACACGGTAGAGGTTTGCGTTTTGTACTCCCGCTCTACCACCTCGAGGTCTTCTTCGGTGAGCATGAAGCTATCGGAAAGACCGTGGTTCACCTGCGCATTGCGGATAGAGTCGGTCATCGAGATTTGCTCTACCGTATCGCCAAAGCGGAAGTCGCGGCGGTCGGCACCGGCTTCGTCGCCCTCGCCGCTGTGGGTAGTTTTGTGGCTGCCTTGCCCGCTCTTTTTCAACTTACCAAAAATTTCTTCGAGCGCACTCTTGCGAAGTGTCTGTTCGCTTTTGGCAGTTATCGCGAAGCGGCCGGGGTTCTGTTCGTCCTCTTTGATGTATCCTTTTTCCTTCAGGTCGCGGATAAAATCGCCGATGCCGTAGCTCCCGTCGGTCAGTCCATAGCGGCGGTCGAGGTTAGTAAGCCAGCTAAGGGCTTCGGCCACGTCGCCAGAGGTGGCGGTGAGCAGTTGCGTAAAAATGTTCATCAGGCTTTCAAAAGAAGCCTGTTTTTTTTCCTTAGGGGGGACGTAGTCGGTAAATCGGTATCCGCGCATATATACGATGGTTTGTGTGATTTGAGAATTTTCTTAGTTTGAGTAGCCCGACTCTTTACTGCTGTACAAGCCCTGACTTTCCCAAACGGCTTCGTTGCGAGTGTAAATACGTTTTTTTGGCGCAGGGGACATGTCTGAAAAAAACGATGCCGCCTATCTTTTCCTTCAACACACCGAGAAGGCATTGAGTTTTTAATAGTTGGTAAAATACAGGCGCACAAAAAAAAGACCGCCTGTTTGGGCGGTCTTCTTACATACAACAGAGTGCGATGTTGACGCGATGTCGTTTACTCTTCCGAGGCTTTTTCTTCTTGTACGTCCGCTTCTTCGGCACTTGCTTCGGCAACTGGCGCTTCTTCGGCAGGAGTTTCCTCTACCGGTGCTTCTTCCACTACAGGAGCTGGTTTGGGCGCAGCCGCTGGCGTGGTGGCCGGTTTTGTGCGGATAGAAAGCAAATCAGGGTCCGACTTGGCACTCTCTTGGCTTACCAAGTTCGTCCAATCTTTGCCTTGCTTCCACTCGGCGAAGCGGCGGTCGGCTACTTCTTGCGAAATAGCACCTTTGTTTACCCCTACCTGCAAATGTTTGCGGAGCATAACGCCCATACGCGAAAGCAGGTTGCGCGTTGTGTCGGTAGGTTGTGCGCCCGTCATGAGGCGATACAACGCACGGTCTTCGTTCAACACGATAGTAGCGGGGTGAGTGTTCGGGTTGTAAGAACCCAATTTTTCAATGTAGCGGCCATCGCGTGGCGCACGGGCATCAGCTACTACGATATCGTAGATAGGTCTTCTTTTTCTGCCTCTTCGGGCTAGTCTGATTTTTACAGCCATACTTTTACAGTTAAATTCAGGAACACGTCCAAAAATTGAGGTGCAAAAGTCGTTGTTTTCTTTGGTAAAAACAAAGATAACTTCATAATTCTCTTGCCTGCTGTATCCATTGGTGTACCAGCTTGGCGTGCGTAGTGGGCAAGGTAACTACCTGCGCCTGTGGCCATGCCTGCAATAGCCGCTGCAAATGCGCGGGGCGGATAAGTGGGTCTTGAGCGGCTAATACTACGTTACAAGGCATTTCAGGGGCACATTTTTTCGCCATATCGGCGATGCTAGGCCGAAAATATCGGCAGGTGAGCCACGTATCGAGTAGCAGTTCGCGCTGTGCGGGTGCATATACAAAAGGGCGAACCAACGCACTATCAGCAGCCGACAACACTCTTAACACACGTAGAGACACCCATACGCCGTACCACAAAGGCGTACCGTAACGAAGTGCCCAACGGAAGGTCATACGCCCTACATGCGTACCTGTGGCGAAGGTAAACACCCACCGCCGCGCAAAACCGTCGGGCGCAAGAAGGGTCAGGCGTTGTACCCTCGGCGCAAACTCCACGGCGAGGCAAGCCGCAAGCCGCGCCCCTATCGAAAAGCCCACTAGCTCGAACCGCTCGACGCGCTCTTGGGCCAGGAATGCCGCAAAGGCGCGGTAATATGTGGGTAGAAAGTGCGGTTCGTGGGCAAGGCGCAACGCCGAGTTGCCAGAAAGCGGCAAAGGCACGCCATATACGGTGGCTTGGGCTACCTCGGCAAGGGTACGAAAGAGCGCAGGCCGCTGCCCGAAACCATGAAAGCACACCAACACACGTCTGCCCGCCCCAAATCGCTGTATTTTGCCTAGCTCACGCATGTTGTTCCCCCGTTTATTTTTTTGTTTAAAGCCAATTTTTTTTTGTTGAACTCTTTTTTGCGATTTTTAATCAAGTCTTAAAACATTTCATGGCAGGTAAGGTTTAACAACTACGAGGCACCTTTATAGCGATTGTGTGCGAAAATCGTTCGACGAGACATTTTTCCCACACACCTTCGCCTTGTGCCAACTGTAAGCCCTATCTTTCACTACAGCAGAATACTCCTGTGAGCAACTACTCCATAAAAGACCTAGAGCACCTAACCGGTGTAAAAGCGCATACCATACGGATATGGGAACAGCGCTACAATATCTTGAAGCCGAAACGTACCGATACCAACATTCGCTACTACGACTCGGAAGACCTCAAACAGATGCTTAACATCGCGTTGCTCAACAACAACGGCTATAAAATCTCGAAAATAGCCAAGATGAGTCAAGAAGAAATCTTTGAGGCAGTCCTCAAAACGATTGATAAGAATAACAACTATTCTGACCAAATCAATGCCCTGACCGTTTCGATGATAGACCTCAACGAGGCGCAGTTTGAGAAAATCATGTCCACCAATATCTTGCAACTTGGTTTTGAGGAAACGATGATGAACATTATCTACCCCTTCCTGACCAAAATCGGGTTTTTGTGGCAGATAGACTCTATCAATCCGGCACAAGAGCACTTCATGACCAACCTGATTCGCCAGAAACTCATCGTAGCGATTGACGGGCAGTTTTCCTACCAAGAGCAATACCACAAAAAGTACATGCTCTTTTTGCCCGACGGCGAACTGCACGAAATTAGTCTGCTCTTCGCGGCGTACCTCATCAAAGCACGCGGCAACCAAGCTACCTATTTGGGGCAAAGCCTGCCTATGAAAGACGTGTACGAGGCCTACAAAATTCATAAGCCCGACTTCATCCTGACCGTCATTACCTCTTCGCCCGATATTGACCACGTACAAGACTACCTCTACGAGTTGTCTGCCACGTTCAAAGACACGCAGTTACTCGTATCGGGCTACCAGGTCATTGGGCAAGACCTCGATATCCCCGAAAATATCTTTGTCATTACGCACTTCAAATACCTCATAGAGTTTATCGAAGAGCAAAAAGCCGTAGCGGAGCGCTTGTACTCATAGTATGTCAACACAAAAGAAGCAACCATATCTTTCTCCCATGCTTACCGGCGTGTGGCGGTGGGGGAGTCTTACCCAAGCCGAACTGGTAACACTTATAGAACAAAGTGCAGAAGTAGGCCTAACCACCTTCGACCACGCCGACCTCTACGACGACTACACCTGCGAAGGAATTTTCGGGCGTGCCTTTGCCCATACAAGCCTCGCGCGCACGCAGGTGCAGCTGGTAAGCAAGTGCGGCATACGCCTTCTCTCGAAAAATCGCCCTGAAAATACGTTCCGTTGCTACGACACACGCGCTGCCTACATCGTTGCCTCGGTGGAAAACTCGCTGCGCGAACTACGCACCGACTACCTCGACGTGCTGCTTATCCATCGCCCTAGCCCGCTGATGCACGCCGACGAGATGGCGGCAGCCTTTTCTCTGCTCGAAACGCAGGGCAAGGTGCGCAACTTTGGCGTATCGAACTTTACACCCAGTCAGTTTAGCCTACTGCAAAGCCGTTTTCCCAAGCTAATGGCCAACCAGATAGAAATTTCCCCGCTGCATCTTGCCCCCTTTACCGATGGCACGCTCGACCAATGCCAACAGCTAGGAACTGTTCCGATGGCGTGGTCGCCACTAGGCGGCGGAAAATTGTTGAGTAACTCAGAAGATGAGCGCGTAAGCCGACTTACTGCGGCCTTCCAAACCCTTTCCCAAGCCCACGAAGGGGCATCGGTGGCGCAATTGGCGCTGGCATGGCTGCGGCACCACCCGGCAGGTATCGTACCCATTTTAGGTACTACGCAGCCCGCCCGCCTACGCGAAGCTGCTGCCGCGCTCAACCTCAAACTCACCAACGAAGAATGGTTTGCTGTGTGGGTAGCTTCTACTGGGGTAAAAGTACCGTAGTGATATTTCATCAAGCGTCGAAATATCGTACATTTCGCTGACAAATATTTACAAATACAAAAAAGATTTCTGTGTATAAGAGACTGTGTACAAATACTTTATAAAAAAAAGTATGTTTTTTGATATAGATTTGATAACCACACACAACGCTCAAAAAGATACGACGATATGGAGACGCTCATCGCACACAACGACTTCTACAGCATTACGGTCAACCACAC
>CAYUJH010000128.1:0-6304 GCA_964444995.1 uncultured Roseobacteraceae bacterium
TAGGTGCAAATATATGGATATTGATTATCAGTTAGTTATGAATCAACAACTCTAAAGTCAATAATCCCTGCAAAACGGCGGCTATCGTCCATCATGTAATGCTCATCGGCGTGGCATGTGCCTGTGATGTTGAATTCTTTTTTCATGGTTATTTCTTTTGTGTGCTTTGCAAAGATAGGCCAATATATATGCGATATAGGAGCCTCTTTGGTTTGATTTGTGTGATTTTTAAGGATATATAAAAACAGACGTTTCGTAAGCTACCTCGTGTGGGCTATCTTTACTACCATCCATCCGCCAAAACTATTGTGTGCGTAGTTGCGGATTGGCTATCCACCTATGGAAATCATACTCCGATTTTCAAGCTCATCGGCGTTGGTTTGGGCAAAGCCTTTGGGAAACTGGCCACCCATGACTGCATGTTTTCTGCTTACTGATTTTTCGATTAAAGGCACGACATCTTCCTGATTTCTGAGGGCGGTCAGCAAGTCAATTTCTTCTTTTCCAAATAGACAATTTTTGATTTTACCGTCTGCCGTTAGCCTGAGCCGGTTGCAATCTCCACAAAAATGCTCGCTCATAGTGGTTATAAAGGCAAAAGTACCTTCGTAGCCGATAACTTTAAACTTTTTGGCGGTAGCGCGGGGGGCATCTTGCAATTTTACAATGTTATGGCTTTTTGCTACCTCGTCGAGCATTTCCCCGGCAGTAATTACCTCTTCACTTTTCCATCTGTTTCCTTCAAAAGGCATGAACTCGATAAACCTAATATGCAGAGGTAAATTTTTGGTTATCTCAACGAAAGGAAGCAGTTCTTTTTCTATCCATCCTTTCTTGGCGACCGCATTAATTTTGACCTTGATACCTTCTTGCATGGCGAGCAGGATGTTGTCCCAAACTTTCTGAAATTGATTTCTTTGGGTGATTAACGCAAATCGTTCTGGGCTTAAAGAGTCGAGGCTTATGTTAATCGTGCGTATTTTGGCTTCTTTGATTTGAGCGAGGTACCTATCGAGCAGCACGGCATTGGTGGTCATGGTAAGCTCTACACCCAAGCCGGAAAGGTCGTATAAAATCTCGGCAAAGTCCTTTCGCACCATGGGTTCCCCACCGGTTAGTCGTATTTTGTTTACCCCTAGCCCTACAAAAACGTTGGCCAATGCTAAAATTTCCGCCCGTTGCATCAATCTATGGTTAGGCATAAACTGCATATTTTCGTTAGGCATACAGTAAGTGCACCGAAAGTTGCAAGTATCGGTAAGTGAAATACGTAAGTAATTATGTGTTCGGTGGTGGTTATCTGTCAACATCTACTTCTTTTTTTGAACTGCTTTTCATTGGGTCGGGTAAGTACCGTAATAACCAAAATGAGGCTAACGCTAATAAGGTTGAACCAACAAATGTGGTTAGCGCGAAATTGAAATTTTCGGTTAGTGCATTATTAAGTGCGCCGAATAAAAACCAAACTTGTACGCCCAAAACCAAAATAAGCAACAAAATAATTCCCGTCCTGAGGGGGGGTGGTCTTACTTCGTCGTGCCCTATCCATCGTGTCTTAGTGCTGCCATCATCCGAAAGATATGTAAGGCTGCCGGAAAAATAGCGTCCATGGCTTCCTTAGTACCTTGGGTAGCGCCGGGTAATGCCAGTACGAGCGATTCGTCTATCAGTCCGGTTACAGAGCGCGAAAGCATGGAGTATGGGGTTCGTTGCTGTCCGTATTGGCGAATGACCTCTTCTATACCCGGCACGTGGTGTGTGAGTAGAGGTTTGATGGCTTCAGGCGTTACATCGCGGAGGGACAGGCCTGTGCCGCCTGTAAAAATAATCAACTTAGTACCTTGCCCTGCATAGCGTTTGGCGGCAGCTTGAATTTCGGCCGTTTCGTTAGGAATAAGGATATAATCTGCAATACCCACGCCTAACTGTTCTAATTTCGCGCGTATAGCCTTGCCTGCTCGGTCTTCTTTTTGGCCGGCAGAGATGGTATCGGAGCACACAACCACAGCGGCAGTAACCTGTTGTTCGTTAATTACTTTTTGGTAGTCCGTTTTGCCTCCTTGTTTTTCCAATAGCTTGATTTGCTCTATGCTGATTCCTTTATCAATAGGCTTTAGCATATCGTAAATAGTGAGTGCTACTACCGAGGCGGCGTGCATAGCTTCTACCTCTACGCCAGTTTTATAGATGGTGTGCACTTCCAGTTCGATAAGGATGTGCAGGCCATCAATTTGGTAACGCACGGCTGTGTATTCTATGGGCAGCGGATGGCAGTCAGGTATCATGTCAGCAGTACGCTTGGCGGCAAAAAGGCCGGCTGTCTTAGCCATTTCAAACACATCCCCTTTGGGCACTCGCTTATTGACCACGGCATCGATGGTAGCTTGTTGACTAACACGTACGGTTGCTTGAGCTATGGCCTTACGCAGGGTATTAGATTTGTGGGTGATATCTACCATGTTGGGTTTGATTACGTTAGAAATGAAGTGTCTTGTAGGAAACTCCTCGTGAGTCGTCAAAAGTAAGGAAAATCAGACCAAAAAAGGACATGAAAGCAGAGTGTGTTTTCTAAGCCACTTCGTTTCAGATACACATGGCTTACCTTTCGCAAGACCTTCAGTCTGTACGCCCAATGACAAAATGATAAAAAAATAGCACCATGCTTACCTTCCTACGCACGCCTAGCCCCCTGCAACCCCTTCAGCACTCTCTGTTTGAAGAAAAAAAAGTAACTGTTTGGGTAAAACGCGACGACCTGCTGCACCCCGACGTATCGGGCAACAAAGGGCGTAAACTCATGTATAACCTCTCAGAAGCCCAGCGTCTAGGGCACGATACGCTGCTCACTTTTGGCGGCGCATTTTCTAACCATATATATGCTACAGCAGCGGCAGGCAAACTACTCGGCCTCCGAACCATTGGGCTGATACGCGGCGAACCGCACGCGTTGCTTAACCCCACGCTGCAATTTGCCGCCGAGCAAGGCATGGAACTCCACTACCTCAGCCGCACCGACTACCGCCTCAAGCACACGCCCGATTTTCAGCAATCCTTACAAACACGCTTTGGTCGGCATTATCTAGTCCCCGAAGGAGGTTCTAACGTGCTTGCCCTACAAGGGTGTGCCGAGCTAGTGGCGGAAATCGAACAACCCTTCGACGTGCTCTGTTGTGCCTGTGGTACAGGGGGAACACTCGCCGGCCTGCTTACCGGTTTGCCGCCCACTGCCCGTGCTTTGGGCTTTTCCGCCCTCAAAGGCGGCGATTTTTTGCGCGACGACGTGCAGAACCTTTGCAATCAAGCGAACCACCCTATCGTAGCATCGTGGGAAATCATCACTGCGTATCATTTCGGGGGCTACGCCAAAGCAACTCCCGAGCTGCTCGCATTTAGAGAACGCTTCGAGCAAACCTTTGCCGTACCGCTCGACCTAACCTACACCGCCAAAATGTTCTTTGGCTTGTTCGACATGATTCGCGCCGATGCCTTTGCGCCGCACACGCGCCTTGTAGCCTTGCACACTGGCGGCTTGCAAGCCAATCGCGCAGGCGGCTACCGGCGATGAGGTCGTTTGCGCAACGAAAAACTATTATACCAAAACGTATAAGGTTTGCGCAATTTTGGTCTCATAAATCATTCAAAATCAAGTAAATCAAATTATATCAATCCTTAAATCGGGTGAATCTTGGTATAAATAGGTAACTTTTTGCGTGTTTGGCAACCCGAGGCAAGATTTGGCACATTTGGCAACATGCCCAGCAGACGAGGCAGTTCAATCTACTATGGCCAACTTACCCACAAACGCCTGCTCGCCCTCACGCGAAGCGGTAAATACCAAATAAATGCCCGTTTTGGCACGTCGCCCGTTATAATCAAGGCGATTCCACGTTGCCGTCCCGCCTTGTGCGCGTGTTTCCCATATCAGTTTGCCGCTCGTGTCTGTAATTTTCACTACGGCATCCTGTACCAAGCCACTTATTGTAATCAGCCCTTGGAACTCGGGGCGCACCGGATTGGGGAAAATTTTTACCTGTTGATTTACCTGCGTAGCCGCTGTTGCATCGCTGCGGTATGAAGCAATGCCTAGCTCCGTAGCGAAAAACACCTCTCCGCTGCGTGGGTCTATCGCAATATCAAGCACTTGGTTGGCGAGCAGTGGGCTATTTTCTGCCGTGAAATGATGCAGTAATCGTCCGCCATCTGGGCTAAAAAGCCATGCGCCGTTGTCCGTACCGAGCCATTTTCGGTTGCCACCGTCTATGGCAATGGCCGTAACGCGCTCGTCGCGCAGTAGAGGCAAACCCTCGAAGCGCGGGAGCGTTGCCTCACTTCCGTCTCCTCCTTGCAGCACAGCAAAAGGCGCAAAAAACTCGGCAACCCCTCGGTCAGTGCCTACCCACATACTGCCGCTTCGGTCTTTGGCAAGGCAATTTACCTGCGCACTGGGCAAACTTCCGTTACCCACGCCCTCGCCCAAAATCCGCCACCGTTGGGCATCCTCAAAAACCAACAGGCCGCGAGCGTTGCTGTCCGCCAAGCGCACCCACACCTGCCCGAAATCGTCGGCGAGCAACTCGCGCGGAAAGCGCGAAGCCGTTCCGCCAAACGCAAACGACCGCCACGTACCGTCGGGTGTCAACCGATGTACCGAAGGGCTACCTGCCGCCACGCCGTAGTTGCTTACCCACAGATTTCCCTGTGCATCGTTGGCAAGTCCGCCCACAGCGCGTTCTCCGTTGGCGTTCGCGGCCAATGGTGCGTTGGGCAGAGGTGTAAAGTTGTCATCGGCCTTGCTCCAAGCAAAAAGTCCTTGCCCAAGTGCACCAAAATATACGCGTTCGGCAGTAGCCGCCACCGAAGTAAGGTCAGTAGCGGCGGGAAATGGAAGAGCGTTCGCCACCTGCGTAGCCGAAAAGTTCTGCCATATCCCTTGCTGAAAGCGGTAGAAACCAGCTGCCCGACGAAATGGTGTTCCCGAAGCATCGTCTATTCCGCCGGCGAGGGCGAGCACTTCCCCTTCCACAGTTCGCAAGCGAAAAGTAGTCGCGAGTGGTCCGGAGGGAAAAAAACTTTCAAGGGGCGCGTCTTTAGCGGCCTTTACAAGGCCCTTCGTGCGGTCTGCTATCCAAAAGGTATCGTCGGGCAAAAGCACTGCTGCACGAGGTTGCGGAATCTGCTCATTTGTTTTTAGGTCGATAAAAAGTGCATCATTAAATAGATAGACGGTTCCCTCCGTGAGTAGTAGCACTCCTTCCCGCGCAGCAGAAAGCCCGTCGTAGCGCAGACCTTCTACAATCCGCGCCCGTTGCTGCCTGCCCTGTGCGTAGCGGTACAAACCGTCTTGGTCGGCAGTGTAAAAAACTGCCTGCGCAGTAGCCGCCACGTGCCGAATCCCGTTCCCTACCACTGCCGCACGCCAGTTCCGAAAGTCGCGGCGGTTCACCTGCCGAGCCAGCGAAGCCACCCACAAGCCTTGGTCTGTTGCCAAAAACAGGCTATCCTGCCCAACAGCCGCCGTATATACCCCGTTGGGCGTGCCATTTTGCCCAATATCGAGGTACGACTCCTGCACACGTGCTGCATTCAAGTCCACCACCACCACCCCAAAGGGCAGCGAAAGGTAAGCCACGCCGTCATGAACGGCAATATGCCGAATCGTTTTGTCGGGAAAGGTAAGCGTATTCCGAATCGTGCGGATGTTTATAACTTCTTCGTCGGTCAGTAAATCCAAGTTCCCGTTCGCATATCCCACGATAACCATATTTTTTTGAGCATAATAGCCCAAGGCCGTAATATTCAAATCGCTCAAGCCATCTTCCTTCGAGAGCGTCGTCATCTGCTGAGTCGCTAGGTCGAAAAAGAAAAAGCCATTGGTAGAAGCCACATAAAGTCGCTCACCAGCCTGCACCATCGTGCGTGCATCGTAGTAAGTGAGGTGTGTGCGCCACGCGCCCATGGGAATATCCTGTGCGAAAACGTGCGGCTCGCCAGCGCCCAGAAAGAGCAGGAAAAGCAAATAAGGTACGAGCCAATGGGCTGCTGCAGTGCGCGGTAGTCTAGTAAACGAGAGAAATATCATACGGCAAGATGGGTTACTTTGGGCGAAAGATACCAAGATTTGTACGATTCGTAGCCTTATATATGCGCTAAAACAGCATTTCTTTTACGGACAGTCAAAAAAGATAAAACATATATCTCTGATATTGAGCCTTTTGAAAGGCTTCCATAAAAATACTTTCAAAATTTTCTCACTGATTCCTTGCGGGTATTAAAATTCTTATTACTTTTGCATCCGCATTCAGAG
>CAYUJH010000129.1:0-6300 GCA_964444995.1 uncultured Roseobacteraceae bacterium
GTGGCGGGTACATTCTCTTGATTTTGAAGAATTTACCAAGCCGATGCTCCTTGCATCCTCAGAGAACCGCCCAAAGATACTACTTTCGGAGAGTGTTTGCAGGTATTGCTAATTATTTTAACAAAAGGTATTTTTATTACCAATTACACATGCTTTTTTGTGACATGATTTACGCCAAAAAACCGCCGGATGCCGCAGGAGGATTTCGTCGGTGCATTTCGCAGAGGTGAAACCAGCTGTACAGCTGGGGGTTCATTTCGCCGACGGTGTAAATCTTGACGGAGCGAATGACCCCGTTTGCCTCTTGGTCGTCGTGGAGTTGATAGACCTCGCGCAGGGCCGCTTCTTTGGCCTCGTCGGTTGCAAAGGCGTGGGCGAATACCACCCTGCCAAAGCCCTTAATCGTGCGGTTTTCGGCAAAAAGCTCGTAGTAGTATTCGAAGGTGTGTTTTTTAGCCGTCATTGTAACCTCTTTTTAGGGTGGGTATATGGTGTGCGCAAATACTGTGCGCAGTAGCCGAGCAGATTGACTATTGCGCAAAATTCCTGCGTGTTGCAACAGCTCTCCGTACCCTTCGGCGCGTCAAGATACTCATTACCAACTGATTTTGGGGTGGTAAACCGTTGCAGAATCCGCTGAACTTAAAAGATGACAAGTTGGCACATCTCTGCCCGACAGATAGAAAAAAACGAGCCAACAGGCGGCAAAATAGCGTAAAGATGCAAGGCGTTTGTTTAATTTTGCCGCGAAAATTTACCTAACTTCTTTTACGATATGAAGCAATCTACGAAACACGTCCTTATGGTGCGCCCTGCGGCATTTGGATGCAACGAAGTAACGGCCAAGGACAACGCCTTTCAGCAAACAGAGCAAGCTGAAGCCCTTGCCTCCTCTGCCCAAGAACTTGCCCTACAAGAGTTCGATAACATGGTGAGCAAACTCAAAGCTGCCGGTGTGAACGTGCTTGTGGCGTTCGATACGCCCGAACCACGCAAGCCCGATGCGATTTTCCCCAACAACTGGTTCACGACCCACTACGACGGCCGCCTGATTTTATACCCCATTCTTGGCGAAAACCGCCGATGGGAACGCCGGCGAGGAATTCTCGAGCTTATTGGCGAGGTTTTCGAGATTGACCAAGAAGTAGATTTAACCCACTACGAAGCCGAAGGGCTATTTTTGGAGGGCACCGGTAGCATGATTCTCGACAAAACGAACCAAGTGTGTTACGCTGCCCTCTCGAACCGCACCGACCACGAGCCACTAGAGCGATTCAACCAACTTACCGACTACGAAATTGTAGCATTCCACACCCAAGATGCCAACGGAAAGGCGATCTACCATACTAACGTGATGATGTCCGTCGCGACGCACTTCATTGTGGTTTGCCTAGCTTGCATTACCGACCCTGCCGAGCAGGCGCTCGTTCGGCAAAAAATAGAAAACAGCGGCAAGGCACTCATAGACATTTCTCTCGACCAAGTGGCTAATTTTTGTGGCAACGTGTTGGAGGTTGAAAACGAGCGGGGAGAGCTAATTTTGGTCATGTCCGACCGTGCGTATGCAGCGTTTACCCCCGCACAGAAGGCAGTCATTGAACGTACCGACACCATTTTGCACGTACCTATCCCCACGATTGAAATTCTTGGCGGCGGCGGCACGCGCTGTATGTTGGCAGAAATTTATTTGAATGAAAAAAAATCCCTTCATACGGCAGAGCCAGCCTCGGTAGAGGTGCGCGCCTAATCGGAAGCACCTTCGTTGCGCAGGCACTGCACTGTTGCAAAGGATTTAGGCGACAGAAATAAAAAAACCTGCTTATGTTCAATAGGCAGGTTTTTTTGTGATACGCTACTACTATTATTTCCTGCGATAGACCCACATGCCTGCCTCGTTGCCTTCTTCCTCTTCGGTAACGGTGTAGTAGGCCTGCGCATCGTGCGACCAGGCGATGGCCTCGCCCTGCACCTCGCGCTCGTAGGGTAGGCGCACGGGCGTGCGCAGCAAGGCCTCGCTGAGGGTTTCCCCTTCGTTGCGCACCCAATAAAATATGTGGTCGTAGTTTTTGACCAGAATTTCGCGCCCATTGGGTGCTACATCGCCGCCAACAGCCATGCGGAAAGGCAATTCGCCTTTGAAGCGGATAATGTTGACGGTATCGGTGCGGTAGGGGTACGTTAGCTCATATACCCGCGAGCGGTCTTCGCGCTTGGTAACAATGACAATGTCGCGTGTGAGAGGGTCAATAAGAAGCGTTTCCGCATCGCGTGCCCCGTCTTCGTACCGAAAATGAATAGTTTGAATGTCTGCTTCTGCTACCGAAGTTTTGGCATCTGTAACCGCCGGCTCGGGAAAGCGATAGAGGTACTTGTCGTCGTATTTTGCCCGGTTATCGCCTATTTCGGCTACGTAGAGGTAGGGTGCGCCGTCTTCTACATTGAGGGCAATATCTTCCCAGTCTCTATTTTTCTTTCCTTCCAACTTCAGCGTAGTTACCAAGTTGCCGAGGGTATCGAACAGAAAAAGACGGGCTTTGTCGCCGCTGTCGTTGTGCCCCCAGAGCGTACTGGGCTGCCGTACGCTACTTGCCAAGCCCGAAATTTCGTTGGCTGCGTCGGCCTTGAGCAGAGGCAGAGGCACCCCTCCCTTAAAGGTAGTAGTATCGAGGGGAATGTCGAGCGTTAGGTTTCCCTCCGTGTTGTACTTATCCGATACTACAGGAGTTACTTCAAGATGTTCGTTGGAGACAGAAGGCTGACACGCCTGCCCAAGCAGTAGCATAAGACCAGCCAAAGAAATGCGTAAAAGTTTCATGGATACGTTTGGTAATAAAGGTATGAGATAGAGTAAAAAAAATGATTTTCGTACGAACAAAGATTTTCTGCGTGCAAATAAACCGTAATTTGGGAGTTTAATAGCAAAAAGCATAAAAAAAAAGCCACCGACTGTGTCGGAGGCTTTCTATAAAAATATGCGTGAGCAACGTGCGCGACTACATCATGCCGCCCATTCCACCCATGCCACCGGGCATGCCGCCACCCATAGGTGCGCCGCCGTCTTTTTCTGGCTGGTCGGCTACTACACACTCGGTAGTAAGCAACAAGGCAGCGATAGAAGCAGCGTTTTCAAGCGCTAAGCGGGTAACTTTTGTAGGGTCAAGTACGCCCTCTGCTACAAGGTTTTGGAACACGTCTGTACGAGCGTTGTAGCCGAAGTCGCCTTCGCCTTCTTTCACACGCTGCACGATAACCGACGGCTCAAGACCTGCGTTGGCTACGATAGTGCGAAGAGGAGCCTCCAAAGCAATGCGGATGATGTTCACGCCGGTAGCCTCGTCGTCGTTCAACGTTTGTACGGAGTCAAGGGCAGAGAGTGCGCGGATGAACGCAACCCCACCACCTGTTACAACGCCTTCTTCTACAGCGGCGCGTGTTGCGTGCAAGGCATCGTCCACACGGTCTTTTTTCTCTTTCATTTCTACCTCAGTAGCAGCACCGATGTATAGAATTGCTACGCCTCCGGCAAGTTTGGCAAGACGCTCTTGCAACTTTTCTTTGTCGTAGTCAGAGGTTGTATTTTCAACTTGCTGTTTGATTTGGTTCACGCGTGCCTGAATATCAGCCGCGCTGCCAGCACCATTTACGATGGTGGTGTTATCCTTGTCCACAATGATTTTTTCGGCGCGGCCGAGGTAGTCGAGTGTGGCACTTTCGAGTTTGTATCCTCTTTCTTCTGAAATTACGATACCCCCGGTAAGGATAGCAATATCTTCTAACATAGCTTTGCGACGGTCGCCGAAGCCCGGAGCTTTTACGGCTGCAATGCGCAAAGAACCACGAATTTTATTGACCACCAACGTAGCCAACGCTTCGCCGTCCACATCTTCTGCAATAATCAAAAGAGGTTTGCCGGTTTGTGCTACAGCCTCTAGTACAGGCAGTAACTCTTTCATAGAAGAGATTTTCTTGTCGTAGATTAGGATGAAAGGCGCATCGAGTTCGGCCTCCATTTTTTCTGCGTTAGTAACAAAGTAAGGAGAAAGGTAACCGCGATCGAACTGCATACCTTCTACCGTTTTCACTTCGGTTTCGGTACCTTTCGCTTCTTCTACGGTGATTACGCCGTCTTTACCTACTTTTTCCATCGCTTGGGCAATCATGTTTCCAATTTCGCTATCGTTGTTAGCCGAAATGGTTGCTACCTGCGAGATTTCTTTGTTGTCGCTTACCGGACGAGAGTTAGCGTGCAGTTTTTTTACGATAGCAGAAACGGCCTTGTCGATACCCCTTTTCAGGTCCATCGGATTGGCGCCAGCTGCTACGTTTTTGATACCTGCACCGAAAATTGCTTGGGCGAGCACTGTGGCGGTGGTTGTACCGTCGCCAGCTTGGTCTGCCGTTTTAGAGGCTACCTCTTTCACCAGCTGCGCACCCATATTTTCGATAGGCTCTTTCAACTCAATTTCTCTAGCCACCGAAACGCCGTCTTTTGTAACAGATGGTGCGCCAAATTTTTTGTCAATGATTACGTTGCGTCCTTTCGGCCCGAGTGTAACCTTCACGGCATCTGCCAAAGCGTCCACCCCTTTTTTCAAGCGGCTACGCGCGTCAGTATCGAAAAAAAGTTCTTTTGCCATAGTGTTTTTGTGTTTAGGTTTGTTTTGAATGTGTTACTGAATGGGATAAAACTTAGAGAATTGCAAAAATGTCGGATTCTCTCATGATAAGATAATCCTTACCATCAATCGTAATTTCGGTGCCTGAGTACTTGCCGTACAATACGGTGTCGCCTGCTTTTACGGTCAAGGGTTCGTCTTTTTTACCGCCACCCACAGCGACTACTTGGCCTCTCTGTGGTTTTTCTTTCGCCGTATCGGGGATGATGATACCTGAAGCGGTTTTTTCTTCTGCTGCCGCCGGTTCTACCAGAACTCTGTCGGCCAATGGTTTGATGCTTACGTTTGACATTTTTACCTAATTCGTTTTTAAGGTTGTTTGAAAAACAATTCTATTACCCCCTTCACACATCTTATGCCATTGGCAAAAGTACGCGTGGAAGTGTTTTTTTCTGCCATTTTTACAGCCTTACTCTGCCATACAACCGACAAGATGACCGATATATATTGTCTAAATGACAGTTTTATGAACTTATAATGAACTCGTAAACAAGCGTAAAGACTCCTTCATTTTTTTCCACACCTTTGGCGCACAGTTTCATTCACCCCCCTTTACATTAGTAACTATTGCGCTTCCCATGGAGGAATTATTCATGATTGTCGGCTTCTTATTCGCTGCATATTCAGTAGTAGGAAACGACGTAATTCAAACGCTTGGAACGTTTCTCAGTTCTAATAAGCAACGCCCATGGTGGGTCTTGTGGCTATTTACCAGCAGCATCCTTTCAGTAGTACTCTTATATGGTTGGGCAAACTACGGCGGCGACGTATCGCACGGAAGGCTCACCAAAGTAGGCGACCTGCCCTCTCCGTTTCACTGGTGGTACGTCTTGCCGCCCCTCGTGCTGATGCTCATCACGCGCTTTGGCATACCAGTCAGTACTACGTTCCTCATTATCAGCGTCTTTCAGACCAAACTCATCGAAGACATGATTTATAAGTCGCTTTCAGGATACCTTGTTGCCTTCCTGAGTGCGCTACTCATTTACGCTGCCGTAAGCAGATTTTTAGAACGGCGTTTTATCGAAAACCCAATTACAGCAAGTCAGCAACGCCTATGGACTGTACTACAGTGGCTCTCCACTGGTTTCCTATGGAGTCAGTGGCTTATTCAAGACCTTGCCAATATTTACGTCTATCTGCCTCGGCAACTGCCCTTGGAGCACATCCTGCTCTCGCTTGCTGCGCTACTTGTGCTACAGGCGTATATTTTTTACAACCGAGGGGGCAAAATACAGAAAATTGTAACCTCAAAAACCAATACGACCGACATCCGCTCGGCCACTATCATTGACTTTATCTACGGCATCATTCTGCTCATTTTCAAAGAATATAGCCAAATCCCGATGAGCACTACGTGGGTCTTCGTGGGGCTTTTAGCCGGTAGAGAACTCATGCTCACGCAGAGCTTGCGTATAAAACCGCTGGCCGAAGTAGCCCGCCTTGTGTTTAAAGATGCGCTAAAAATTACGTTCGGAATTTTGGTAAGTATTGGTTTGGTAATACTTATTCAGCAGTTAAAAGGTTAAAACTGCGCACCGCAACACCTGTGCCCGCAACTGCTTGGGGCGCACAATGCCGTTAGGACAAAAACGACCATGGATATCGAAAAAATACTAAAAGA
>CAYUJH010000130.1:0-5623 GCA_964444995.1 uncultured Roseobacteraceae bacterium
CGCTATTATTTGGCGAAATATTGGCTCTTTATCCCCACAAGTACTGCCTTTTATTTGCTTTCGCTGCCCTACGCGTTCTTCGATATAAAAATCATTTGGCTGCACACAATGGCGTATTTTTACAACATTGGCATCAACGCGTTTGTCTTGTTGTATGCTTCTACGCTCAACCGCAAACGCATTGACCTCAACCAAAAAGCGACCTTCAACTGGCAGGGCACTGGCGCGGTACAATTTTTAGTGATTCTGCCCCTTTTGGGCTTACCCATGCTCATTTTCTTGCCCTTCCACCTATCGGATATGCCCAACGTGGGAATTGCGGCGGTTGCTGCCCTCGGGGTATTAGGTGTTATTCTTTCGCCGCTTTGGTTGCGCGTAGTTGCCCAAAAATTTGTAACAGAAAAATACCGTATTGCCACGGCATTTCGCAAGACAGACTAAATGGTGCCTTCTTGAAGAGGCTCTCTTAAAAATATTCTCTTCCCTTTTCTATTTTTCATTATTGTACCCTTTTCCAAACGTTCCATACAACTATGATAATCTCCGTAGAAAACCTTCAGAAAAAATATAAAGACATCGTTGCCGTAGAAATCCCGTCCTTATCTATCGCCGAGGGCGAAAGTTTTGGGCTTGTGGGCAACAACGGGGCGGGAAAAACCACGCTCTTTCGCATGATTCTCGACCTGATTCGCCCCACACAGGGCACGGTGCGCTCCAAGGAGCAAAACGTAGGGCAAACCGAAGCATGGAAAGCCTACACAGGCTCGTACCTCGACGAAGGCTTCCTTATCAGCTACCTCACGCCCGACGAATATTTTGGCTTCGTAGGCAACCTGCACGGCTTAAATAAAGCCGAGATTGACGAACGACTCGCCCCCTACGAAGACTTCTTTCACGGGGAAATTCGCGGGGTGAAAAAGTACATCCGCGACCTCTCGAAGGGTAATCAGAAAAAAGTAGGCATCTGCGCCGCGCTGCTCATTCAGCCCGAAATCCTGATTCTCGATGAACCCTTTGCCAATCTCGACCCCACCACACAAATCCGCTTGAAAAACATTTTGCGCACCTTCCACACCCAGCAAAACGCTACGCTGCTTATTTCGAGCCACGACCTAAACCATGTTACCGAAGTGTGCCAAAGAATCGTGGTGTTAGAAAAAGGTAATTTGGTAAAAGACATTGCTACGAGCGAAACTACTTTGCGCGAACTGGAAGACTATTTTGCCGTGTAAATGAAAATTTTCAGTGCCGATACCATTCGGGCGTGGGATGCCTACACGATTGCTCACGAGCCTATCTCCTCGCTCGACCTGATGGAACGCGCCTCGGAAGCATTTGTCAGCGCGTTGCGGCCCGTGTTTCTCAAGAACAAGCGCGTCCGCGTATTTTGCGGTACGGGCAACAATGGTGGAGATGGTCTTGCCGTAGCGCGTATGCTGCGCCAAGAAAACTGCGAGGTGGAGGTGTATGTGGTGCGTTTTTCCGATAAAACCTCTCCCGACTTTGAGGCAAATTACCAACGCCTTGCCCAACACGTACCCATTCAAGAAATACGCACCCCTGCCGACTTGCCCGCTCTGCCTTTTGAAGGGACTCTGATAGATGCGATATTTGGTTCGGGGCTGCATCGCCCGCCCGAAGGGCTTGCACTCGCTGCCATCGAACACCTGAACCACGCTCTTGCGCAAGGGGCAGAGGAACTCGTGGCGATAGATATTGCCTCCGGCTTATACGCCGACCATCCTACGCCCAACATTGCTACACACGTGGCGCACCCTACCCGCACAATAAGTTTTGAAACGCCTAAATTGGCGTTCATGGTACCTGAAAACGCGCTTGCGGTAGGCGAATGGGGGATAGCACCTATTGGGCTACACCCTGCCTTTGTGGCCGAGCAGCCTACGCCTTTTCGGTGGCTTGCGTACGCATGGAGAGAAACGTTGCATAAAAAAAGGGCAAAATTTGCGCACAAGGGCACGTACGGTCATGCGCTGCTCATGGCAGGGAGCTATGGAAAAATAGGTGCGGCAATTTTGGCGGCCAAGGCTACCCTACGCGCCGGTGTGGGGCTGCTTACAGTGCGCACACCAACTTGTGGCTATATACCCCTGCAAGTAGCTGTCCCTGAAGCCATGTGCCAGCCCGATGTCTCGCCGGAGGTAGCAAGCACATTTTCTTCGCTCGCGTCCTACACGGCACTGGGAATCGGGCCGGGCTGGGGGCAAGCCGCTCTTACGGGGCAACTCCTTTCTAACCTGCTTACCTTCTTCCACGGATTCCCTACTTTGAAACTGCCGCGCTTGCTCCTCGATGCCGACGCACTCAATTTGCTCGCCTCCGAACGGCGATTACTGGAGTATCTCCCTGCAGGCAGCGTACTTACGCCTCATTTCAAAGAATTTGAACGGCTGGTGGGCGCACCTGCCGACTCGCACTTTGCGCGGCTCGAGCAGCTACGTGGTTTTTGCCAGCAATACGGCGTGTATGTGGTGCTAAAAGGAGCACATACAGCAATAGGTTTGCCTTCTGGCGATGTGGTGTTTAACGAGTCAGGCAACCCCGGCATGGCCACAGCCGGTAGTGGCGATGTGCTCACAGGCGTTCTGTTAGGGCTCTTAGCCCAGTCGGCCTATACGGTTGAGGAGGCGGTGCTGCTTGGTGTGTACCTGCACGGCTTCGCTGGCGACCTCGCCACCGACAAGCACTCTGAAGAATCGCTCATTGCCTCCGATATTATCGCACATTTAGGTGATGCATTTAGGAGTATGGCTCGCTATGAATAACATACGTGCCACACTCCTCGACGACCTTAGCAAGGAAAAAGGAGGTGAGGTGTTGAAACAGCAATTCTCACTACTCTTCTTCTAAAAAAGCCTCATAAATCGCGGTATGAATGCGGGTGCGAATGCCCATTTTTGCTAGCGCAGTATTACCCGCGAACGGATGCACGCGGTTGGAGAGGAAGACGTACACAAGTTCGTGCTCGGGGTCGGCCCAGGCGCACGTGCCGGTGAAGCCGGTATGCCCAAAGGTGGCAGGACTACACAAGTTCGACGTAGAGCCGCCTACACCGTCGGGTGTGGGCTTGTCCCAGCCGAGGGCACGACGATTTTGGTTGGTTTGCAGGTAAGGCTGCGTATTAAATTTCTCGACCGTGGCGGCAGGCAATAGTGTTTCTCCTCCGTACATGCCTTTTTGCAAAAAGAGTTGCATCATTGTGCCCACGTCGAAGGCGTTGGCGAATAGCCCTGCATGACCGCCTACGCCACCACGC
Organism: uncultured Roseobacteraceae bacterium; assembly: GCA_964444995.1. GTDB lineage: Bacteria > Bacteroidota > Bacteroidia > Cytophagales > Flammeovirgaceae > CAYUJH01. The sequence continues at coordinate 3,275 of CAYUJH010000130.1, forward strand.
ATGGCTGCACCCGGGTCGTGCACAGTACCATGTACGAGGCTCTTGCGGAAATAAATATCCATTTCGGTAGGGGCAATGCGGGCGGGCTCAAACTTGCGTAGGGGGAGGTATGTGAGCGTTTGCAACCCCAGCCGCTGGTAAAACAACGAGTCGGCAAGTACATCGAGTGGGCGGTGGGTAAGCGACTCCGCCAGCCGTTGGAAGATATAAAAGCCGAGGTCGCTATAAAAATAGCGGTGCATGTTGCCGCGTTTGCTGCGGGTCGTGAGGCGCGAGTGCAGCGTCCACTGCCATAGCTGTTCGGCGATGTCGCCGGCGGCGTATAAGCCCGGTACAACCTCGGTAGGAAAGCGTTCGTTGCGCTCGAAGGCTACTTTGCTGGTATCGAAGGTGGATTTATCCATCAGCTGGTACCAATGCGGAATGAACGACATGAGGCCGGCTTGGTGCGTAAGAATTTCTTGCAGTTTCATAGGGCCTTTGTTGGTGCCGAGCGTTTCGGGGAGGTAGTCGGAAAGTTGACCGGTAATGCCGATGCGTCCGCTGCCCTCAAGGTGCATAAGCACGGGCAGGGTAGCGAGCACCTTAGTAAGCGAGGCTAAATCGTACAGGCTGTATGGTGTTACTTGTTTAATTCGATTGTAGCTGTGATGCCCGTAGTTTTTAGAAAAAACGATGCGCCCATTTTTGGCGATAAGTACTTGGCAACCGGGCATGGCATCTTCTTCTAGTCCTTCGCGTACAATTTCGTCTATGCGAGCAAGTTTTGCGCTCGAAAACCCTAGTTGCTCGGGTAGGGCAAACCCTAGCCGCACCCGTGCTTTTTCGGCTTGCGGAAGCGCAATACTACCAAAAAGAGCTTGAGGCAACAGCGAAACGGTATATGGGTTTTGTTGTGGCACTGAAAGCATTACATCTGCCGATGCTTGCAGACGGGCGAGGTAGGCAGGTGTGCTTCCTGGGTAAAGCACTATACAGCTTGCTTTGCTGCCTTTTTTCCATTCGCTTAGGCGTGCTACAACTAAGGTGCATTGCACTTCACTCATTGCCTCGGTGTTGAGCCATACCACAACGTGCTGGTGCGCCTCGGTGAGAGCACGAAGATGTGCACGCAATACGCCTGCAAGATTTTCTAGGGGCACGAAATGATGCTGCATAGTAGCGTAATGTTCCAAGCGATTGCTCGATGCGCCCCCCTGCGCATATCCAATGTGCAAAGCAGTAAAGGCTTTTTCGGGCAGATTTTTTAGCGGCAAGCGTTGTGTCTCGCGCTCGTACAAGCCAATGCTTTGCTCATAGGCAAACGGAGCTACGCGCCACAAAGCCGCCGAGGGCAGGGGAGAAGAGGGCGACTCGGTGAGGTCGGCGATGCCCTCGTAGCGGTTGAGCAGTGCTGGTGGCTCGTTACGTGGAAAATTTGCCGGAGGGCTGCGCAGCGGCATTATCCACGTTTCAGAGGCTTGGCTAGGTAGTTGGTTGGTAGGGAGGATGGTATGCCACGGGGTGCCTATCCAAGATTCCACGCGTCCGATGGTTGTACCGGCCGGTTCGAAGATAGCAGAACCACCTACGCTGCGAAGCACATGCTGCAAACGTGCATCGGCTTCGGGTGCAGGTTCTCGGGGCACAGACCATACGAGCGTTTGTACACCTAATTTTTGAGCATATGCCTGTGTTTCGCGGAAAAAGGTTTGCAAGAGCAGTGTATCGCGTACGTGTTGAAGGGTTTGCCAGTTGGGTAATGGAAACCCTTCGGGTAAGTGTCCGTGCGGGAGCAAAAACGGAGATGCCCATACAATAGGAAGTTTATCCATTTTTTGTTGCAATCGCCTTGTAACAAGATACACCGTTTGAGCTGGCCACTTTTCGCCCTTAAAATAAATACCCTGCGCATGGTTTTGCGTCAGCAGGTAAATAGCGTGGTCTATTTCGGTAAAATTGGCAGGGTCTTCAAGGGCAAGGATTGTTTGTGGTTTAGCGTGTACAAAAAGCGAAAGGCTAAACAAAGCCCCTAAAAAACAGGATATACGGATAAAATATGGCATAGTGTGCATAGGATTATGTGGTGCGTTCAAAGTTACACGTTTCCAGCAGAGTTGCATGCTTACGTACCTAGTGCCTTACTTGCCTATTTTTGTATATATTTGGTTTTCTGAATTTTATGCTTTTTTTTTCTGCGTTACCCCTGTCTCTTCAAAATGCTATGAAAACTTACACACACTTTTGGTGGCTTCTTTTGGTGCTTATCCCGCTGAGTAGCTGCCTTAACTACGGCGACTACCGCATCGAGTCGGACTATAGTTATGTCGGCAAATTCAAGGAGTACAAAACTTTTGGTTTTTTTGATGA
>CAYUJH010000130.1:5633-6291 GCA_964444995.1 uncultured Roseobacteraceae bacterium
CATCGCAAACCAATCAAATTTTGGTAAGTGCCATTCGCGCACGTATGAACTTGCAGGGGTATAAACTGACTGCGCGCAGTCCGGACCTGCTTGTTTCGTACAAGGTCTATTTTGGCGATATGCAGTTTAAAGGCTACGACCAGCTCGATATTGAGCAGTGGGTAAAATATGGCGGTGAAGAAGAAACATACGACCCCATAAAATTCAATCTCAAACGAGGCACTCTGCTGATTTCACTCTACGACCGCACCGTAGAAACTGTGGTATGGCAGGGTTATGCGGCTGGGGTGTTCAACCTCGGAGAAATTCATACTGAAGACGAGCGATACCTCAAACGTCTTGTACGTTCTATCTTCGACCAGTTCAAGTTTGTCGCCAACGACTTTGTACCTATCGAAGAGCGTAGCAAATCGGGTTCATAAGCCGATCGCCCTCGGCGACACTTCTGGATGTACCTCGTCGTCGAGGGGTAAAGGCTGTTCTTTTTGGCAGGGTGAAGCCGCTATTTCACTTCCCCACGCTGCACTTGCTGCACGAAGGCTACGGAGACATCGAAGAGTTCGGCAATTTCAGTAAGGTCTAGCTTGCCCTTTTGTAAGGCTTTTTGAATGCCCTTAATTGTAACCTCTATTCTCCCTTCTTCTCTCCCTTCTTCTCT
>CAYUJH010000131.1:0-6276 GCA_964444995.1 uncultured Roseobacteraceae bacterium
AAATATTTGTACAGGCAGCAAAGCACCGAGGCGAATCGCTCGACCATGTGCTGCTACACGGCCCACCGGGGCTGGGGAAAACAACGCTTTCCAACATCATCGCAAACGAGCTAAACGCACAAATAAAAATCACCTCCGGCCCGGTACTTGAAAAACCCGGCGACCTTGCCGGCCTGCTCACCAACCTCGAAGCGCACGACGTATTGTTTATCGACGAAATCCACCGCCTAAATCCGGTCATTGAGGAGTACTTGTACTCGGCTATGGAGGATTTTCGCATTGATATTGTGTTGGATTCTGGTCCCTCGGCGCGTACCATCCAAATTAGCCTAAACCCCTTTACGCTTATCGGCGCGACCACGCGTTCCGGTCTGCTCACTGCGCCGCTCCGTGCGCGCTTCGGTATCAATGCCCGCCTTGAATACTACGATGCCGAACTGCTCACCACGATTGTAAAGCGGTCGGCCGACTTGCTAAAAAGCCCTATCGAAGCGCAGGCGGCACTCGAAATTGCACGCCGCAGCCGAGGCACGCCACGCATTGCCAATAATTTGCTGCGCCGCACCCGCGATTTTGCCCAAGTAAAAGGCGATGGCACGATAACACTCGCCATCGCTCGCTTTGCGCTCGAAGCACTCAACGTGGACCAAGACGGTCTCGACGAGATGGACAACCGCATCCTGACGACTATCATCGAGAAGTTTAAGGGCGGGCCTGTGGGGCTTTCCACCATCGCTACCGCCTGTGGCGACGAGGCAGAGACCATCGAGGAAGTCTATGAGCCTTTTCTAATTAAAGAAGGCTACATAAAACGCACGTCGCGCGGCCGACAAGCCACCGAAAAAGCCTACAAACATCTTGGCGTTGTGGTGCCTCCTTTGCTAGCCAACACGGGGCGCTTGTTTGAATAACTTCTTGCAGAAAATCGGAAAGCCGTAAAAAGGCGCGTAGTTTTGTGCCTGACCCCAAAACGAAACAGCATGAAACAAAACGCTTGGGTGTGGGTACCCTCACTCTATTTCACGGAAGGGCTGCCCTACGTAGTCGTGATGACGCTCTCGGTGATTATGTATAAAAACTTAGGTATTTCTAATACCGATTTGGCACTTTATACCAGTTGGCTGTACTTGCCGTGGGTAATTAAGCCCCTTTGGAGCCCGCTAGTGGATATGTTTGGCACCAAGCGCCGCTGGGTAGTGGCCATGCAAGCCGTGTTGGCCGTTGCGCTTGCTGGGGTAGCGTTTACCTTGCCCACCTCGTACTTTTTTCAGGCCACCTTGGCGTGCTTATGGCTGATGGCGTTCAGTTCTGCCACCCACGACATCGCCGCCGACGGCTTTTACATGCTCGGCCTCGAAAAGCACGAACAAGCCTTTTTTGTCGGGATTCGCAGCACCTTTTACCGCTTTGCCATCCTCACGGGGCAGGGGCTGATAGTCATGTTAGCAGGCTATCTCGAAATGCGTTACAGCATCGCGACGGCGTGGGCACTTACCTTTGGGGTGTTGGCAGCTTTGCTGTGTGTGGCGTTTTTGTGGCATCAGTTTGCCCTGCCCCGTCCGGCGACCGATGTGGCTATCCCTGCGGCGCAAGAAAATCCGCTACGCGCATTCTTTAAAATCTTCCTTCTGTTCTTTCAAAAAGAAAAAATAGGGATAATTCTTGCCTTTTTGCTCACCTATCGGCTTGGCGAAGCGCAGCTTGTTAAAATGGCATCGCCTTTTCTGCTCGACGAGCGCGGGGCTGGCGGCTTGGCACTCCAAACGACCGAAATTGGCTTGGTCTATGGCACAATCGGCATGGTAGCCCTCACCCTAGGGGGGATTTTGGGCGGCATTGTCATTTCCAAGCACGGACTTAAATATTGGCTTTGGGCAATGCTGTTGGCTATTAATTTACCTAATAGCATGTATGTTTTGTTGGCAGTGTATCTGCCCGAATCGCTGTGGGTAGTGAGTGCCGCCGTTGCGGTCGAGCAGTTTGGATACGGTTTTGGCTTTACAGCCTATATGCTCTACATGATTTATATCGCCGAAGGCACACACAAAACGGCACATTTTGCCATTGCCACAGGTTTTATGGCGTTGGGAATGATGCTGCCGGGCATGTGGAGCGGGTGGTTACAAGAAATGTGGGGGTATCCGCTCTTTTTTGCTTGGGTGCTGTTGTGCGCCCTTCCTGCGTTTGCTTGTGCTTTTTTCATCCCGTTGCAAGCCAATTTTGGAAAAAAAGTTAAACAAAAAGCCCGCTAGGAATATTTCTAACGGGCTTTTTCTGCAAAGAGAGGTTGTTTTTAAGACATGTTACATGCCGGCGACTTCTTCGCGCCATACTTTCAGCGGCTTTTTCCCCAAAATCATATCGGAGGCTTTTTCGGCAATCATGATAGTAGGCGCATTGGTGTTTCCTCGCGGGATAATGGGCATGACGGAAGCATCTGCAATGCGCAAACGAGCAATGCCTTGTACGCACAAGGAGCTATCTACGACGGCTTCTGCGTCGTTCCCCATTTTGCACGTCCCAACTGGGTGATACAAAGCCTCTACATGTCGGCGTATCAAGTCCTCAATTTCTCCGTCGTTGTGCAGGGGGCGTTCGGGCGAAAACAGAGCAGCCCGATAGGGTGCAAACGCCTCGGTTTGCAAAATTTTCCATCCGACTTTGTAGCCTCGTATCATCGTTTCGAGGTCTTCGCGCTCGCTGAGGTGCTGCGGGTCGATGAGCGGGTGGTCGCGCAGGGCAGAGGAAGCCAAGCGGATGTGTCCTCTACTTTTGGGCGTGAGCAGGGTGGGGGCAAGGGAAAAACCACAACCTTTTGGGCGCACTGCACCATGCTCTACAAAAAAGAGGGGAGCGAAATGGAATTGGACGTCGGGTGCGCTTAGGCCGGGGCGCGTGCGTACAAAGCCGCCCGCTTCGGCGAGGTTGCTTGTGAAAGGCCCATCGCGCAGCAGCAGGTGGTTAAAAAAGTTGGTTAGTCCGTTGAACAAGCCTTCGGCGGCATCGAGGGTAACGTTCTTTTTACTTCGGTAGATAATACCCATAAAAAGGTGGTCTTGTAAGTTTTGGCCCACACCGGGCAGGTCGTGGGTTACTTCTATGCCCATCTCTTGCAAGTGTGCCCCTTTGCCAATGCCGGAAAGCATCAGCAGCTTTGGGGTATTGATAGCGCCTCCGCATAGAACGACCTCGGTCTGCGCAAAGGCTTTTTGAAGCACACCCTCGCGGTAATAGGCTACTCCTTTAGCGGTTTTTCCTTCTAAAAGTAGGTGCGCTACTTCTGCGCCGGTAACGATATGCAGGTTTTCGCGCTGACGGACGGGGTCGAGGAAAGCGGCGGCCGTGCTGTGGCGTTTGCCAAATTTTTGAGTTACTTGATAAAAGCCAAAACCTTCTTGTTGTATGCCGTTGAAATCGGGATTTTTGGCGTAGCCTACCTGTTGCGCACCGGCTACAAACGTTTCGGTTAGCTCATTGGTGCAAATCAAATCGGATACGCGCATCTCGCCACTGCGCCCGTGGTACTCATTTTTATGAACTGTTTGCTCTTCGGAGCGCATGAAGTAGGGCTGTACCTCGTCGTAGCTCCAGCCTTTGTTGCCCAGCGTGGCCCATGCATCGTAGTCGGCGCGGTGGCCGCGTATATAAATCATGGCGTTGATACTGCTTGAGCCGCCGAGGGTCTTGCCGCGTGGCATGAAGAGCCGTCGGTTTTTCAACTCTGCCTGCGGGGTGGAGTAATACGCCCAGTCCACCTCGGTATGAAACAATTTGGGGAACGCCGCTGGGATGTGAATTTCTTTTTTGTGGTCGGCAGGGCCTGCTTCGAGCAGTAATACGCGGTGGGCGGGGTCTTCGGAAAGGCGATTGGCCAACACGCAGCCTGCCGAACCGGCCCCTACAACGATATAATCGTACATGGGTGTTAAAAATTGGTCTAGGTTATATGTTTTACGCTAAACTTGGCACTTGCCGAGTTTTTAGAGATAAGTACTTTTTTGGCCTAAATGATTTTGTATGTATGATGTTGGAAATGAAGACACGTTCAAAGTGGGCGATAAAGTAATTAAAAATGAAGACACGTGGATACCTAACAATTTCGATAGTTGGGGCAGAGGAATTGGTGTAGGTACTATCGTTGAGCCACCTTTTGAAATGGGAGACGACGAAGTGGACGTACGATGGCCCAATGGCAGATGTTTTGAATTTACACAACAATTACGAAAGGTAGAATGATTACTTTACCAACATCCGCCTTTTAGAGGAGCACACCGATTCATAGCAGCGAACAAATTAGTGCTTGTTAGCAAGCTGACCGCAGGCGGCATCAATATCTTTTCCACGGCTTCGGCGCACCGTTACGCTTACCCCTTTGCGTTCGAGGTAGCTAGCAAACGCGTCGAGGCGGTCGGCTTCTGTATTTATGTAATTTGCCTCTTGGATAGGATTGTATTCAATGATATTGACCTTGGTAGGCAGGTGCTTGGTAAAGCGGTACAGTTCTTCCGCATCTTGCAGGGAGTCGTTGAAGTTGTGGAAGACAATATATTCAAAAGTTACGGCATTTTTTGTTTTGGCAAAATAATGTTTTAGTGCGTCGCGCAGTGCGTCGAGCGTGTTGGTTTCGTTGATAGGCATAATTTGGTTGCGTTTGGCATCGTTGGCGGCGTGCAGGGAAAGGGCAAGATTGAACTTCACCTGCTCGTCGCCGAGGCGGCGAATCATCTTGGCAATGCCTGCGGTAGAAACCGTGATGCGCTTGGCAGAAATATGCAGCCCTTGCGGCGAAGTAAGATATTCGATGCCTTGCAGTACGTTCTGGAAATTGAGCAACGGCTCGCCCATGCCCATAAACACAATGTTAGTTAGCGGTTGCTGATAGGTTTCTTCCGCTTGTTGCCGGATTGCAACTACTTGGTCGTAAATTTCGGCGGCGGTCAGGTTTCGTGCCCTATCCATGTAGCCCGTTGCGCAGAACTTGCACGATAGCGAGCAGCCCACCTGCGAGGAAATACACGCTGTCATGCGGTGTGTGGTCGGGATTAAAACTCCCTCGACCACATGCCCGTCGTGAAGTTTAAATGCCGACTTGATAGTGCCGTCTTGGCTGCGCTGTGCGGTGTGTACTAGGGCAGGAAGTATGCGGAAATGCGCGGCAAGTAGGGCGCGGAGGTCTTGGGGTAAATTGGTCATCTGGGCAATATCGTGTGCCGATTTTTTCCAGAGCCACTCCTGTATTTGTTTGGAGCGGAAGGCAGGTTGGCCGTGTTCTTTCAAAAACTCGGCGAGCTTTTCTGCGGGAATGCTACGCAAATCGGTCGAAGAAGATGTAGGGCTTGGCATATATTAACAGTTATTGTTTTTGTGTTATTTTAACTTTACTCAATCAAACGGGGCGGTCTGGGCAATGCCTTGTGCGCAACGTAGCAGAATATACTGAAAATCAAAATATTATATACAAAACACACAGGGAATGTTGTAGGTTTGCGAAAGAGGTTTCTCTGCGTCGTTTACTTCAAAGATACTAGCCCTTCCCGTAGAAAGCACAATGCAGGGCAAAAAGGTTTTTGTTTGGCTACAAAGAGGATGCAAATACCATTTCTTTTGCACAAAGCGTTGAAAACATGGGAGACATTCGGTGAAGTCCGCTAGTTGGACGAGCAAATGTTTGGGGATTTAGAATTTATGCACTACTTTAAATGCAAATTACACAACCTTCCGATAGGTTTCTGTTGATTTTTCTTATTTTCGGTACATGGAATTTCATCTATGCGCAGCACTTATGTTAACTTTGAACTATTGTACGCTATTTATCAACACGTCTGTTAGTTTTTTAGGAAGAGGGTTCTCTCGCTTTCTTACCACTAGCTCACCTAGTAGGACTATGAAAACACCTTTATTACTCATCATATTATTTTTGGCAACAAACGCGGCACGTGCGAGTGAGGCTCCTAGTGGACTTACGCAGTTGAGTGTATTTGCTAAAAGTTTTCGGATGTACAACTCTACGAGCGGCGGTCAGAAGCCGGGGCAAAAACCCAACATGATTGCGCTGCGGCTTGACTTTCGTAAGCCCAATCAGGAAGTAGTACTGAAAACAGAGCCGGGTACGGAAAGCCGCCTCAAAGCACTTCCTCAGCTATTCATACGCCAACTTGATGCCAAGAACGAATGGCAGTCGGGGCGTGTGCCGGCGGAAATTTACCAAGACGACGACGGCGAGTATATCGTGGCGCTTCGCGTAGATAACCTACAACGCTATTTCAAGGAACGCGT
>CAYUJH010000132.1:0-6274 GCA_964444995.1 uncultured Roseobacteraceae bacterium
CAGCGCGTACGGAGGCAAGGTGCGGCCCATCTGGACTCGCGCCGACGGCACGCGCCTCAGCGTCTGGACGGCGATTGTGGATAAGTAGTATATTTTAAATCTACCGAAGCGCATGAACTTTGCGAAATTTTGGCCTCATAAATCATTCAAAATCAAGCAAATCATGTTAATTCTTACATCAAGTGTATCTTGGTATAATTGGCCGCTTTAATATTCAACGACAGGCTCACTAACCCTCGTAAGCAGCTAGTTCGGCCAGTTCGCGTACAAATCCACCCGACAGAATCGGGAAACGGCACCATGTTTTGGGGTCGAGGTTTTTGTCGTCGAGGTGGAACGAAGGTGCGTACCGTTCGCGCTTCCACTGATTGCGGCACCACAACTGAAAAAAGCGTGTAGTCCACTCCTTTAGCTGCGCGGAGCTGTATTGAGGGAACTTCATTTTCAGCAATCTATAACATTCTATAGGCATTTTTTTATCGCGAATCGCTGCCTCTTCCACAGCATCTAACAAGTCATAGGGCATCAGGTCATCTTCGTCGGTTTGGTTGGCCGCTTGGGGGCGCAGTTCGGCAGTGGGCTGCTGTACGTTTACGGCACGTAGCGCAGGAATTTTCCATATACCAGCAACCCCTTCTGTTTCGAGCCATTGCAACCACTGCCGCAAAAAAGCCTTGTCTATGCCAGCAATAGGGCTAAGTCCGCCGCTTGTGTCGCCGTCCATCGTCGCATAGCCCACCGCAGCCTCGGAGCGGTTGCTTGTAGAAAGCAACAAAGCACCACGAATGTTGGCAAGCATCCACACGCTTGGAGAGCGTACCCGCGCCTGAATATTTTGCAAAGCGATGTCGTCCTGCTCCCAAGTAAGCGGCCGTTGCAAACTTGCTTCTATGATGTGCCGATAGCCCTTAAAAATCTCGTTGATGTTTAGCGCGTAAAACGTTGCCGAGAGCGCATCGGCCAAGCCTTTTGCTGCGTTGAGCGTAACCTGACCACTATTTTCAGTAGGTTGGTAAGCAGTAATAAGCATCTCTTTGGCCATTTCTTCGATAGTTTGCAGTGGCTGGAGCGCGGTAAAGTAAGAAAGTTTTTTCTTGAAGGCTTCTAGGCCAATATTTTCGATGCCCAAGGCCATCATCAGGTAACAACAACTAACCACCGCCGCAGAGTCTGCCCCACCGGAGAGAGAAACTACAAAGCCTTTCGAACGGCTTTTGCGCATGTAGTCGTACAAACCAAGCGCTAGGGCACGAGAAAACTCTTCCTCTTGCAGGCGGGAACTTTTTTCCCATGGCTTATCTTGCGGCTCGGTTTCTTGCGGGTCAATCTGCGGAAAGTTGAAGCTTATTTCTACGCAGTTTTCCTGCATTTTCGGAATGTTAAACAGGGTACTTGTTTGCGACTGTGCCATGCGCGCTTCGGCAATGTCGATAACTGCCGTGGTGAGCAGGTGGTCGTGAAAAGAAAGACGCTGCCCGATAGCAAGCATATTGCCCGAAGAAGCTATGAGCGTGCCTCCGTCGTAAATCGCACGACCTGACTCATTTCCTAACAAGTTGGCATAGATATAGCCGCAGCCAAAAGAGCGCGAGCCTTCTAACACAAAACGCTTACGCGTTTCCAATTTTCCAAAGGCAAAATGACTTGCCGACGGGTTGAGAATCAAATCCACACCGTATTGGTACAACTTTCGGCCTGGGCGGTTGGCCACCCACGCATCTTCGCAAATTTCAAAGCCAATCTTAATGCCTCCTACTTTGAAGTACAAGTCGCCAAGAGGAAAGGACTGTCCCTCGAAGACTACTTTGCCGGAAGTGTGCTGCTCGGCAAAATTTACGCGCACCGCTTCGCCCTCTGGCCAAGGGGTAAACCAACGCGGCTCGTAGTGAATGCCGTTGCCGGCCAAAAAACGCTTGGCGACAAAGCCAGCAATCTCGCCATCTACTACCAAACAAGCTGCATTGAAAATGCGATTTTGGTACATCACAGGCAGACCCAACGACACGAGCATGTCTTTCGTGTAAGGCAGTATGTCGGCGAGTATCTGCAAGGCCGTTTGATGCACACCGGGCGCATAAAATGCATCTTCGCAACCGTAGCCGGTAATACACAGTTCGGGCAGGCAAAGCACCGTTACCTGCCTCGCGCGCGCCTCCTCAATAGCTCGAACAATGTTATTAAAATTCGCGTCCCAATCGAGCGGCGTTTGGTTAAGCACCGCACCGGCAATTTTTAGTAGCTTCATACGAGGTTATACCAAGATTTATGTAATTTGAGATTTTTCTTGATTCGGCTGGCTTAATTTTTAATCACGTACAAGGCCTCGCTTTTCCAAGTCACTTCGTTTTTGGTGCATCGAGAGCCGGCCATCTTTGCACGCAAAACACCTTGCGGAGAACTTTTGTGCGTAGCATCTGCCAAAACACGAAGTATTTTTATGCAAAGCCACAAGGAGGCTATCAAGCTATCGCTCTTCTGTATCGTTTAAGGGTTGCAACGCGGCATCGAGTACTTGAATGAGCGGCTTAGCACTGCTTGGGGCAGTGTCTGCCTCCCCGTAAAAGCCAAATACCCCGATTACCTCGGTAGGCTGCGCGGTCGCTACGAGAACCTGCGCGTACACAGGTTCTTCTTGGGGCACGAAGTTTACTTGGTTTACTTCCCCATCCTTTTCGAAACGTACTAACACCACGTTATACGCGCGCGGATTTACCTCGGCGGTCTCGGCATTGTACGCATGACCGGGCGCAATGCGAATTTCTTTGAAGTTGCACAAGAGCAAAAATCGGTTTTCGTGCGCTTGCAAGGCAACTACTTCGCCGTGCAGCTCAATTTCTTTTTGCCATGTTAATTCACCGGCCGAAGTGCAGGAAAGCAACAGGGCTTTTTGCAGCGTGTAACTGGCAAGCGTAGGCTCCCCGTCCGACTTGAGTACAAGTTGGTAATGCCCTTTGGTATCGTAGTGCAGGTAGCGCGGGTACGAACCCCCACTTGGTATTTTGTTATTTACCTGCACAGTTTCTTTTATGTCTCCTGTGGTTATTTCGTGGCGCAGCAGCGTAGTGTGCCCAAATCCTTTTTCACCTTCTACAAACGCATAAGCCGCTACGGCAAGCCCCATAGGCGAAAGGTGCAGGGCAGCCGCCTCGGTGTGTGCGTCGCCTACAAGGTCGCGGGTAGGAATTTCAGGATACACGAGCCATTGCACCGAGTCGGTGGCGAGGGCTGCTACAAACGCATGGTGCTTGCCTGCTTTTTTCGTAAATCCGCTGATGTAATCTATCCCTTGCAAGGAGACGCTAGCCAGGGTAACAAAAACCCCTTCCCGCGTGGTTTCGGTGCGAATATTGGTGCTTTTTGGGACAGGTATGCGGTATAATACACCCTCTGCATGGATAAGACTGTCCGCCGCGATGCCGCGCAAGGTTTGCGCTTTTTTCTGCCAAGCAGCGGCTAATTGCTTGTTGACAACGGCAGTGCGCTCGTCGAGAAATAATTGCTCGTTGGCTACAAACGACGGCAAACCGTCTGCATAGTTTTTCTTGAAAAAGTCGCGGTGCCGAGCGAGGCTCAACGAGGTGCTTTTTCCTATATCTTCTAACAGAAAACGACAATCGCGAATAGAGGCTATATTGCGCAAGTTTAGCTGCACGCGTTGTGCAAAGGTAGCGTTGGAGTCGGGGCGTGCGTAGAGCGTATTGAAAAGATTTAGCTTGCCTACCTTGTAGTTGAACACATATTCTAAGGATGAATTTTCTTCGTATTGCCGAATTGCTTCTATCACGGCTTGGTCGAGCGTAAAAGGTGTAGAGCTTCCTTCCCCGACCGACATCGCGCGCGAAAGGTCGGCATTTAGGCGGTCTTCATATACCTGAATGCGCTCGCGCCACAGCGAAATTTTGTCTTTAATCTCGGTTTGAATTTCTTTTTGCCACTTTTTGTAGTCCCAAAGCGTGAAGGTATCGGCAAAAAAATTAGCGCGTTCTTTTCCTTCTTCTTGGTAGCGCAAAATGGGTACTACCGTGTAGCGTTGGTCGTATTTTTTAATCGGAAAATCCTGTAATGTCTTTTTATAATTTTCAAAATAAACAATCGTAGAATCGTACGCACGTGCCATGTAGTCAAAATCATCGAAAAGCTGCTTGTCGGCTAAAAGTAATAGGTCTTGTTTGGCGGGAAAACGCTCACAGGTTTCTAGGTAGATTGTGTTGGCACGCTTGTAATTTTCGAGCGAACGATTAAAAAATGTGTAGATACCGGAGGCTTGTTTTTGAAATTGAAAACCCTCTTCGGTCATCTGCTGAATATCGGTCAGAATAACGGGAATTTGCACTTCATTTGTTGCATTTTTGGGGTCTTTAAAATTAAAAAAAGAGCTGTAATAGCTCCCATTTTTTTTCATGTCTTTCGGGTTGAGCAAATCGCGCGCTTTTTGGAAATAAAAAAAAGCCGAGTCAACAAGTAGCGTGGCTCCTTTGTAGTCTTGCAGCAGGTCGTACTCGCGATAACGCTCGTAGTACATGTACCCCATCAAATGATAGGCTACGGCATCGTACGGGTCGGCAGCAAGAACTCTTTTTAGTGTACCAATTGACTGATAATGAGCATCTTGGTTCATGGCTCGTTGGTAGGTAGCACCTTGGTAAGTAAGCATTTCTTGCCCAAAGGCACACGGAGCGACCCAGCATGTAAGCAAGAGAAACGCAGTGGAGATGAGGTATTTCATAGCAAAAAAATAAACGTATGTTTTACAGGCAAAGAACTTTATCTGTCTTATAACAATTTGTATGCACTGAAAATCTGTAAGAATTTATCTGCCTAATTTCAGATATACGCGCAACGAAGCAGTTTGGGACAGTTAGCTCTTGCAAATCGGTAACGTATCAAGTTATACCAAGATTCATTTGATTTAAGGATTAACATGGTTTGATTTACTTGATTTTGAATGATTTATAAGACCATAATTTCGCAAACTTCATGCGCTTTGGTATAGTCAAATCCGGGGAATCCTCAAATCACAGAAATCTTGGCACAATTTATAAAGCAAAAACTTCCCAACGCATAGTACTGGTATAACTCTTTAGGGGCATTAGAATTGCCCGAAGATACGGCTTTTTTCCGTAAGTTCGTTGGGAAAGCGAGGAGAAAATGCGGTCTGCCGACGCACCTAAAATTTACGCCGATTTCTTTTGGCAATGTAAGAAGTATTCGATACCTTGCCTTACAGGGGCAAGTAAAAATGCCTGCAATAGCTCCTTACGCACCCTACTTATACCAAGATTCACTTGATTTAAGGATTAACATGATTTGATTTGCGTGATTTTGAATGATTTATGAGACCAAAATTTCGCAAACCTTATACGTTTCAGTATAATTACCTCTTTAGTTATGAGCGAATACCTACTCCAAAAAATCCAACAACTACGCGCCGACCTTGCACACCTTTCCCAAACCAAAAACGGCTTGCAGGGTAAATTGATGGACTTGTATTTGAACGCGACGCATGGCGAGCCTCCTGCGCATCTTATCGAAGAACTATCGGGGATTGGCAAGGCCTGCCAAGCACATCATGCCGCGCTCGCGCAACTCGAAGCCGAGACGCTCGACCTGTACGTAAGCCCAGGCGCAACCGACGAAACGCCCGAGCAACTACTGCTCCGTATGCAGGAAAAAACTCAACTCGCCCACAAAGAAGAAGCCCTTGCAGAAAGACTGAGCACGGAAGAAACAACCATTGGGCTGTTGTTTCAACGTGCCAACGCGGTAGGAGACTCCTTAACCAAAGGACAAGGCGCGCAGTCGTTGGCAGCGTTGAAGGCTAAACTAGGAGTAGGGAACAAAAAACTAGGGGAATAAAAGCACGCAAGGGCATATTCGGAGTATATGCCAAAGGCAGTCCTCCCCTTACTACTTTATCAGGCAATAGCCTACAGACCACGTTTCCGCAAAGCCACGTTGGATTTACTCCCCAAAATAACGTACAAAATTATTGCGCGTCTCGTGCAGTTCGAGGCAGTGCAAGGAGGCTTTGGGGGCAACCTTGGCCAGTTCGTGTGTGAGAATTTTCCAAAACTCTAACACAAGATTTTCGCAGCTCGTCATTTTGCCTTGCATAAAAGGCACATCGAGGTTCAGGTTTTTATGATCTACTTTTTCGATGATGTGTGTCTTAATAATGCGGCTCAGTACCTTCATATCTATCACAAAACCCGTGTTGGGGTCAGGCTCGCCTTTTACCGTTACGATTAGCTCAAAGTTATGCCCATGCCAATTC
>CAYUJH010000133.1:0-6242 GCA_964444995.1 uncultured Roseobacteraceae bacterium
TAATGCCCATCGGCGCACGCATACCTGCTTGTAACATAATCAAACGCGTTTCGATAGGCTGTAACTTAGGTGCGGAGGTAACACCGGGCAGGTTGGTAACACGTACAATCTCCTCCCAAATATCGTCGGGCGACTGAATGTGCGGCCGCCAGTTGCGGAAATACGCTCCCTCTGCGTCGGGCACAAGTTGTTCGGCGGTCAAACCACGTTTTCGGGCTTCCTCTTCCGGTATTTCCTCACCGGAAACTGTCAGAAAAAGTCTCTCCTGTGTAATGCGAAAACGTTGCCGCCGACCTTTCGCATTGAGCATGTATTCGGGCTTATAGTTTATCACATTTTCGTACATAGAAATTGGCGCGGGGTCGAGGGCAGACTCTACGCGCCCCAGCTTGCCCACCGTTAGGGCTACTTCCGGAATGTTAGTCAGCAGCATATCCAACTGCCCAACCACCTCGCGGTTGTACGCTACGCCAGAGTGCGGCATCGAGGTTGGCATAAGTAAAAAACTGCCTTCGTCGAGCGCAGGCATGAACTCCTTACCCATTCCGGGTACTGCATGTACCAAGTTAGACCACATTTTGTTGGTCTGCAAGTTGACACCCAACTGCGCTGCCAATGGGGAAACCCAGCCAAACACCGCCCCAAACCCTAGCCACACACTCACGCCAAACAGCATACACAGCGCAGGAAGCAGCAAAAAAGTGGTCTTATGCGCCAAGCACCAGCGCAGCAAGGGCACGTAAAAGCGGACTAACAGGCCAAAAAAGGCTAAAATACCGCCCACAGTTACGGCTACAAACAAGATATTTGCCCATAGGCTCGCACCTGCACCAAGCGGCAGCCAATACGTAGCTAACAGCCATAAGACGGAAATGATGGCCACAGCCAACGGCAAGTACGGCAAGCCTTTTGCAAGCCATGTGGGCAGCTTGTGTGTAAGATATTTTGCGAGGTGTTGTGCGAGATAAGCCAGCGCAAAGCCTACCAACAGCCAGCCGGCCATACGTTGTCCGTATTCTATCAGCGCGGTCAGCCCACCGACGAGCAACAGCAGTGCGCCCCCTACTCGCATCCAACGGTTTTGCACACGGAAGCCAAAGAGTAAATAGGCAAGCGTAGGCAAAAATCCCAACGATACAACCAAAGCTGCTAACAGGGCAAACGTTTTGGTATAAGCTAGTGGACTAAAGAGTTTTCCTTCGGCGGCTTGGAGCGTAAATACGGGAATAAAACTGACAATGGTTGTCGCTACGGCGGTTAGGATAGCCGAACTTACCTCTGCCGAGCCTTCATGCACCGCCTGAAAAAGCGCGGGACGCGTTATTTTTTCAGTATTTTCGGGCATTTTTTTTAAAATATTTTCCGACAAGATAATGCCCAAATCTACCATGGTGCCAATTGCGATAGCGATACCCGAAAGGGCAACGATGTTGGCCTCGATGCCCGTATAGCGCATGGCAATAAAGACCATCAGCACGGCGATAGGCAATAGGCTTGCGATGAGTAACGAAGCACGTAGGTGCTGAATGAGTACCAATACGACGAGAACAGTAATGAGAATTTGTAACGAAATGGCTTCTTCAAGCGTACCAAGTGTTTCCTGAATGAGCTGCGAACGGTCGTAAAAGGGCACAATCGTAAGCTGACTTTCTACACCGTTGGCGAGGGTTTTCTTGGGCAAGCCGAGCGAAATAACCTCGATTTTTTCCTTTACCTGCTCAATAACTTGCAAGGGGTTGGCACCGTACCGCGCTACGACTACTCCCCCAACAACCTCCGCTCCGTCCTTATCGAGCACCCCCCGACGCGTAGCAGGGCCAAGGCGTACCGTCGCGATTTCTTTTAAGTGGATAGGCACGTTGTTTTGTACTGCAACGACGGCCATTTCCAAGTCTTGCACACTTTTTAGGTAGCCCAAGCCGCGCACAAGGTATTCGGCTTGGTTAATTTCCATGGTCTTGGCCCCCACATCGCGGTTCGATTTGCGCACAGCTTCCGCCACCTTACCCAGCAGGATGTTGTACGCACGGAGCGCGTCGGGATGTACGTCCACCTGATACTCCTGCACAACCCCCCCAACAGAGGCCACCTCCGCCACGCCTTGCGTACCGTTGAGGGCGTACTTTACGTAAAAATCTTGCACGCTGCGTATCTCGTGCAAATCCCAGCCGCCAGTGGGGTTGCCCTGCGGGTCGCGCCCTTCGAGCGTGTACCAGAACACCTGCCCGAGTGCAGTGGCATCGGGGCCGAGAGCGGGCTGCACGTTTTCGGGGAGCATCCCGGCGGGAATCGCGTTGAGTTTCTCAAGAATCCGCGCCCGCGACCAGTAAAATTCCACCTCGTCGTCGAAAATGAGATAAATGCTCGAAAAGCCAAAAATAGAGGAACTACGCACCGATTTTACACCAGAAATACCCAGTAAGTAGGTAGTTAAAGGGTAAGAAATCTGGTCTTCAATATCTTGCGGCGAGCGGCCCGACCACGGCGTAAAGACGATTTGTTGGTTTTCGCCAATATCGGGGATAGCATCTACGGGTACAGGGTCGCTCGGCAACCGGTCCCACTGCCAACCAAAAGGAGCGGTAACAATGCCCCATAGCACAAAGCCAAGTAAGAGCAACAGCGTAATAAGGCGGTTGCTAAGAAAGTATGTGAGGATACGATTCATACGCTGAGATAGGTCAAAGGAGAAAAAAGCACAAAACAGACTGCTTCGCGAAGGGCAATGCCTTGGCAAAGAGCCTTTTAGGTAGTTTGTTCTACACCTAAATCAGCAAGGATTGGAAAACTAGGCAGCGGTCGTGCCTTAGCAGCGGGGGAATGTAAGAACTTGGCGTTCCCGACGCTGGGCAAACGGGTAAAAGCAGGCTCTGCAGGTACGCCCACACAGCAGTTTCGGTTGCCCAGAACGGAGCGGGCAAGAGGGGAAGTTTTCCTCCCGAAAAGTCATCGGTATCGAGCAGGAGGTCGCGGTCTTGGCAGCAATCTTCAGCAGTGTCGGGTGTTGGAGCGGGGTGGAAAGGGCAAACAGGCTCGCTCGGCGCGGCCGTCATCGCACAAGAAAGGTCTGCTTCGTGCCATGTCCACTGCGCAGCAACCAGCTCTCCGCCACAGTAATGCGAGGCGAGTAGGGTTTGGCTGTTTCCCAAAAGGAGCAGCCCACTGAGCACGATGGATATGATTTTTTTCATTCAAACAACCAGTTTCTTGCGTTCCATTGAGAACCGCGCACTGGGCTAAATTGTTCCGCGTGCCTGCACTCGGCTCCCCACTAAGCAACAAGCGATGTGCGCAGAGTAGCCGAGCGTTGTGCGGGCAATCGGGCAAGAAAGACTATCTTTCCGAACGAAAATGTGCGAGAATATGCCTGCTTTGCGGTTTTTCCCAGTAGATTTGCCTGATTTTTAAAGCGTTGCCAGCCGCACACGTTAAAAATATCGCAGCGCACACGAGCTGGGCACGAAAAACAGATTCTTACATAGATTAACCTTAGTAAAACCCTCAAGACCATGAAAATAGGACTCATTCGAGAAGGCAAAGTACCCTTAGATAAACGCGTAGCGCTTACACCAACACAGTGCGCAGAAATTATGGACCGCCTACCCTACGTCGAAATTTTGGTGGAGCGCAGCCCCTTTCGTTGCTACAAAGATAGTGAGTATCAGAAGGTAGGAGTAAAAATGGTGGACGATGCCTCCGATGCCGATGTACTCCTTGGCATCAAAGAGGTGCCTATCAACGACTTAGTTCCCCAAAAAACATATTTTTTCTTCTCGCACACCATCAAAAAACAGCCCTATAACCGCAATTTACTTATCGCACTGCTCAATAAAAAAATTCGTATGATTGACTACGAAACGCTTGTAGATACCACCGGACAGCGCGTAATTGCCTTCGGCCGGTATGCAGGCATTGTGGGTGCGTATAACGGGCTACTTGCCTATGGCAAACGGTTCGGCCTCTACACGCTCAAGCCTGCCCACAGCTGCTTCGACCTCGACGCGATGAACGCCGAGCTAGCGCACGTAAAATTGCCGCCTATCAAGCTTGTGCTCACCGGCGGCGGACGCGTTGCGAAAGGAGCGGTAGAAACGCTCGAACATGCCAACATTCGGCGCGTGAGCCCCCAAGAGTTCCTCGCTCAAACTTTCGATGAGGCTGTGTACACTCAGTTAGATTCTCCGCAATACAACCGCCGAAAAGACGGTGAGCCGTTTGAATACGCACATTTTTTTGCCAACCCACAGGCATATGAAGGCACGTTTGCGCCGTATTGGAAGGCTGCAGACCTAATGATTGCCGGCGCCTATTGGGACCCCAAAGCCCCTGTTTTGTTTACCAAAGACGACGTAAACGACCCTGCCTTCAAAATCAAAGTCATTGCCGATATCACCTGCGATATCGAAGGGTCTATCCCCACCACCAAACGCGCCTCTACGATTGAAGACCCCCTCTACGACTACAACCCTTACACCGAAAATGCAGAGCCTGCGCTTTCGTCGTCGAAAAATATTACCGTCATGGCAGTAGATAACTTGCCCAACGAATTGCCTCGCAATGCTTCCGACAGTTTCGGCAGGCAACTGATTGATAACGTCTTGCCCCACTTACTTTTTGAAGATACCAACAGTATGATTCAAAATGCTACGATTACCCTCGACGGAAAACTGACCCAAAAGTACCGCTACTTGCAAGATTTTGCCGACGGAAAAGAATAACAGGCAACGCAGTCAATAAAATTTTAAATGTTCATTTTCAGAAACGTACGAAGCCGTATCGCGCCCAAATAGTTGTATGGGGAGCGGTACGGCTATATTGCTTTTTTCTACTTCTCCGAATATCTTATTTTATCTTTACCGTTATTCTCACCTTAAAATACAGACACATGAAGTTTTCAACCTTCCAACACCCCGTGCGTTTGGCAGCCTTACTGCTCGCGCTTGTTCTCTGGAACGGCCTCGCATACGCACAAAAAACACCCTATACAAGTTTGCAAGAAGCCCTTTTTGCAGGCGGACGGCTCGCGGGCAGCAACGGCCCTGCCAACGTAAACTGGATTGACGGCGGCGCACGCTTCTCGTACCTCGAAAATAAAGGCAGCGAGGGGCAGCAAATCCGCTCGTTCGACCCTAAAACTGAAGAAGACGCACTCATTTTCGAGACGGCGGGCGTTACCTTCCCAAATTCCGAGCAGCCCTTCGAGTTTATTTCGTTCCAATGGTCGGAAGACTCGCGCTACATCTTGTTCCAGTCGAACTTCCGTCCGGTGTGGCGCCGCTCTGGTATTTCGGACTACTACTTTTTTTCGCGCGAGGCGAAAACCTTGCAGCTAGTGGCGAAAGATGCCCAAACCGCCGAACTTTCGCCCAACGGCCAACATGTGGGCTACGAGCGCGAAGGCAATTTGTTTGTGTATAGCTTTGCAACGGGGCAAGAAAAGCAACTCACACACGATGCCGCCGAAAGTTTCTACAACGGACGCTTCGGCTGGGCCTACGAGGAAGAGTTTGGGCTGGCACAGGCGTGGGCATGGTCGCACGATAGCCAACACATTGCATTTTGGCAATCCGACGAGCGCGAAGTGCCTATTTTTCAGATGACGGACTTCTCGGGCAAACATGCCTCGTACGAAAAAATTCCGTACCCCAAAGTCGGCGATACGAACCCTACGGTAAAGATTGGTGCCATCGAAATTGCCACCGGCAAAACAACGTTTATGAACCTCGAACTCGGCGACGGTTACGTGCCGCGCATCTACTGGACGGCGCGCGCTGGCGAACTGGCCGTTGTGCATCTTAACCGCAAACAAAATCACCTGAAATTATTCTTTTTCGACGTAAAAACAGGCGAAGGAAAAGTCCTTATGGAAGAAAAATCGGAAAGCTGGATAGATGTCTTCGACTTTTTCGCTGGCATTGACCACCTGCTGTTTTTCCCCAAAGATGTGCAGGAATTTTTCTGGGCGTCGGAGCGTAACGGCTGGGCGCACCTCTACCGCTACGACTACACCGGCAAGTTGCTTAACCAACTCACCGACGGCGCGTGGGAAGTTACCTACGTACACAATGTAGATGCCAAAAATAAAACGGTCTATTACACCTCCACCGAAGTTTCACCGCTCGAACGCCACCTGTACAGCGTGCGCTTCGACGGCAAAAAGAAAACCCAACTTACCGACGCACCCGGCCGGCACCGCATAGATTTCTCGCCAAATAGTGCGTACTATCTCGACCGATATTCCA
>CAYUJH010000134.1:0-6239 GCA_964444995.1 uncultured Roseobacteraceae bacterium
GTGGTAGCGCAAGGAGTCGAGGGCGTTGCCTTGCCCGTCGTAGCGGTTGAGGGTCGCGCTTGGGGATTGCACTTAACATTCCCCTACTTTTCAAGGATGGGTTAAGGGTTGAAAATTTAATACCGCCGTATGTACTTTTTCGCCTGTGCAACGTTCAGCTCCTCAGCTTATCCGCCTTGTGAACTAGCTGCTTTTTTCCGAATAGTGGCTTCCCCTGCAACGCCTGCACTAAGGTAAACACGGCCAATGCGCCGTAGAGAATGCCTGCGGCTATTGTAAGTTTGTTGTTACGAAGGACATAAAAGGCTAGTACTGGCAGCACTTGCAGTGTGTGCATCCCGATAAAATGCGCGATGCGGAGGTCGCCTACGAGCCGGCTCCAGCCCACAATGAAGAGGCTGGAGTTGTCGTTGGGTAGCCCTACGGAGTGGCTCATGCGCCCGCCCATCAAAAAGCCCTCGAAGGCAAAGACTACGAAAATCCCTATCCCAAGCCGAATGCCCCACAGGTAGTAGGTGGGCAAGGTGGGGAAGTCGTGTACGAAGAACAAAATACCTACGTAGGCGGTGTAGAGCGTAACGAGGGTGGCGGCTAGTGCCATCATCGAAAACATTAGGGAGTGGAAGGGAGTGCTTACGTTGTAGTGCGAAGCCTCCCCACGGCTCGCCTGAAGGGCAATGTAGAGTATCTCAAAACTAAGTAGCACAATCACTGCCCAGTTGAATATCTGTATGTTGAACGAAGACAGATAGTAACAATACCAGCCCATTGCCCATGCAAATAGCAGGGTGGAAAGTGCAAATTTACACGGTTTGTACCACGCACTTACGCCGTAGAGTTGCGTGGAAGACAGTTTGGTCATCGCCAAAAAGCCCAGAGCGAGCAGCAAGCACCCCACGCCGTAGTAAAACAGTGTGGGATTTCTTGTTTTCAGCTCGTCTATAAAACTTAGTAGTTTCATCTTGACCTACAATTTCAAAAGACCACCCAAATTGAGCTGCACGTAGAATGTTCCCATGTTGTCTTTTAGACCTGTGCTAGTCTCTTGTACCTTATTTTCCCATTCGGTCTCGCCTCTAAATGGCATAATATAGCCAATTTTCAGCCCTGTAAACAGCCCTTTTTTATCAATCGCCTTGATGTTTAAGGCGATGTTTCCGCTGATAGGATTGTTGGTTAGGTTTTGGGAAAAGGTATTGGCGTTGTCTTGCACAATCAGTTGGTTATTGTTGAGTACCAGCCCGATAGTGGGTTCTATTTTCAAGGTATTGCCTCTTGCCAGATTGTAGCCAAACGAGAGCGTATTGCTGAAGCCTACGTATTGTATGACCCCAGTTGCATTGTCTTTTTGGGCGGAAGAGTACAGAAACTCAAAGCCAATAACGTAGTTGTTTTTGGTCCATGCGCTGCCCGCACCTATGGAAAAGGAATACAACTCGGGAGCCATATCGAGGGCAAAGTGCCGATTGAAATCGTTGTACTTAGTGCCGACAATTGCTCCGAAATAGATGCCAGAACCATTTTCTGTTTCTTGACCAAACGCGGTTAAATTTGTTACTAAAAGTACCGCAAATAGTATATGTATCTTTCTCATGGAATGTGCGTTTTGTGGGATTAATTTTTCTGACTCGCCAAGTTTTTCTTAATGCCCATCATGATGAAGTCGGGCGTTACGTTGGGCAGGAGTGTGAGGAAGCGGTTCATGCCGCCTACTACTTTTTTGCCTTTGCCGTGTAGTAAAAGTTCTACGCCTTCTGTGGCTACCGCGCTTGCAGGCATGGGTTTGTTGGCACTCATGGCATTGGTTTGGCGCATTTCGGCGGTGTGGAAGGGCGTTTCGACTGTGCCCGGGCAGAGGGTCGTAACTACTACGCCCGTACCTTCTAGCTCGGCGGCAATCGTTTCGGAAAATGCCAGCACAAAGGCTTTGGTGGCAGAATATACCGAGTAGTAGGGGAATGGCAAAAACGACAGGATAGATGCTACGTTCATAATCCGCCCCGATTTGCCCATCACCATTTCGCGGGCAAACAGCTTGGTGAGTACCATCAAACTGCTCACATTTAGGTTAATCATGTCCATTTCGTGTTCCAAGGAGGTATCGGTAAAATTGCCGTAGCCCCCGAAGCCAGCGTTGTTTACCAAATGACTGACCACTATATTTCGGGATTGTACCTCCTCGTATAGGTCTATTGCCTCGTGCGGGATAGAGAGGTCTTTGGCAATGTACTGCACGTCGATGCCGTGTTGTTTTCTCAACGTTTGCTGCATTTGCGCGAGCTTATCCACGCTGCGTGCTACTAGCACAAGGTTAAATTTTTTGGCAGCCAACTGCTGCGCCATTTCGTAGCCAATCCCAGAGGAAGCGCCCGTAATTAAAATGTATGTTTCCATCGTTTTTGTGTTTGAGTGTGGCTGTTTGCGTGTTTTTTTGGGACGACTGCAAACAGCCACGGATTGAAAAAAATGATTATTTAATTCTTGTCCACGTTTCGGTGCGCCCGAAAAGGGAAATGCCCACGTAGCCGCGCACGTCTAATTTATCGGGACTTTTCAGGGTGAGCTTGCAGGAATACGTTTTGCCGTCGTTGGGGTCGTAAATGGTGCCGTTAGCCCATACATTGCTTCCTTCGTACACAAAGTCGTTGAGGATGGTCAGCCCCACGAGTTCGCGGTTGCGGAGGCTTGTGTCAGGGTTTTTCACGTCTTTGGTTTCGCGCCCCGTACCCCAGAGAATGCTGCCGAAATACTTGTTGTCCGACGCATATATTTTGAACTTGGCGTCGCCTTTGGCGTTGACCCACTCGCCCAGAATGGCATCGCCTTGGGCAGTGTTGACAGATTGCGCATGGACAAATTGAATACCCAAAAAGCTGATTAACAGCATGCACAGACAGCTTACTTTTTTCATGTTGAAACTTGATTTGAAGATTGAGAAACTAATTCGATACGTGGCGGAATGAGCTTGTACATTACCGGCGTTATGATGCGCGATAGAATCGTGGAGCTGATTAGGCCGCCTATCAGCACGAGTGCCAAAGGAGAAATTTGTGGATTGGTGTTGATGGCCAGCGGAATAAGCCCTCCGATGGCCGTGAGCGAAGTAAGCACTACGGGCAAAAAGCGTAGGTCGCCGGCCTTTTCGATGGCATGGTTGAGTTCTTCGCCTTCCTGCCGCAGTTGGTTGGTGAAATCCACCAAGAGGATGGAGTTTTTGACCTCTATGCCTGCCAAGCCGATGAAACCGATGATGGCAATGAACGACATAGGATTGCCCGAAAACCACAGCATACTCACGCCCCCAATCACGCCGAGCGGAATGACGGAAAGCACTATCAAGATGCCTTTGAAGGTTTGGAATTGGAGAATCAGCACGGCAATAAAGAGGAACACTGTTAGGATAATGACCGTGATGAAGTCGCCGCCGAAGGCATCGCCCTCACTTTCTGCCTCTCCCGAAAGGGCATAGTAGTAGCCGTTTGGCATAGGCAGTGCGTCCAAGACCGGGACAACGTTTTTGAGCACATCGTTGGCAAGTACCCCTTTGGCAGTAGAAGAAGTTATTTTCACAAACCGCTTTTTGTTGAAGTGATTGACGTTCGTAGGCGAGGTCTCCATGTCAATACTTGCGAGTTGGGTGAGCGGAATCGGCACGCCAAGCGCGTTGTTGATGTAAATGCCGTTGAGTACATCGAGCGTAGCCACTTTTTCACGGGGGGCATTGACCACAATGGGGAAATCGTCGCCTTCCTCGTCGTTGAATTGCCCTACCTGAATCCCCGCCACTGCCAGCCGTATGGTGCGGTCTATGTCTGCCGTGAACACGCCGAGCGTGCGGGCTTTTTCGCGGTTGATGTTGATTTTCAGGTCAGTTTTGAGCGTATTCAGTTCGTTGTTCACATAAATTGCCCCTGTATCGGCCCGGAGGATGCGCTCCACCTCGAACGAAAGCCTGCGGAGGGTGTCCAAATTGTCGCCAAATACCCGAATAGAAATAGGGGCTTCTATGGGCGGGCCTTGTTCAAAGTCTTTCACCTCTACTTTGGCGTAGGGGAAGGTGGCAAATTTTGCCCGTAGCGCATTGATAAGGCTTGTTTTTTCGAGAGGTTTGGCGCGTGGGTCTAGCTGCACAAATACCTGCGCGAAGTCGTATTTTTCCTCCTGCTGCGGTACGTTGTAGTAAATCTGCGGGTTGCCTTTGCCTACGTTGGTCGTGAAATACTTGATTTCGGCGTGTTGCCGTAGGGTGTCTTCTACCATGCGGGCAATGCGGTCGCTCTCTTGCAGGCTCGTTTGCAAGGGCATTTTGATATTTATCAGGAAGATAGGCTTCTCGGAAGTCGGGAACAACTTAAACCCGATGATAGGGAAAATAGCCAGCGAGCCGCCAAACAGTGCAAAGGCTATCAGCAAAGTAAGTGCGGGGCGTTTGAGACTCGCCTTCACCAGCTTGGAGTAGGTGGCGGCAATAGCCCGTTTGAGTGCCCGCAAGAAAATGTTGCCTTCGGGGTTGTTTTCTTCTTTCAACACGATGCTTGCCAAGAAGGGGACAATCGTGAGTGAGACTACGCTAGAGGCAACTACGCTGCTGATGACCGCAAGGGGCAAGCCGCGTACAAACTCGCCGGGGCCGCCGGGCAGAAACACTAAGGGCAGAAAGGAAATGACCAACGTGGCGGTAGTGCCAATGACCGGAATGGTGATTTGCTTGGTCGCTTTGATGGCAGCCTCTTTGCGCGTAGCTCCTTCGCGTAGCCAACGCTCTATGTTTTCGATGACCACGATGCTGTCGTCCACGAGCAAGCCGAGTGCCACTACTAGCCCTACTATGCTGAGTTGGTTGAGTGAAATACCGAAAGCGTTTAGCCCGACAATGCCGAGAGCAAGCGAGAGCGGAATGGCAATCATCACGACCAACGAGGCGCGTATGCCGAGCGGCAGGAGTGTGAACAGCACCAGCACAATGGCAATCATAAAATCAATGCCCAACCCCGAAAGGCGCATCGCTACGTTGTCGGCTTGGTCGAAGTGCTTGAACAGGCGGATGTTGGGCGGCAAGGTCTTCTCAAACTCCGCGATAATGGGTTCGTAGAGGGCTTGCGTGGCGGAAATGTTACTACCTACTTTTTGGGCGGCGTTTACCAATACGGCGCGGTGTCCGTTGAGGCGCGTGAGGTGCTTTTCGGTCTCGTTGCGGAAGTCTATTTCCGCCACGTCGCGCAGATAGACAATCTTCCCGTTGGCGTTGTAAATTACGGTGGCGGCAATGTGGTTGAGGTCGGTAAATTTTCCGCTGGTCTGTACGTTGTAGGTCTTTTTCCCTGCCGTCAGGCTGCCGCCCGGAATGTTCACCGCCTCGCTTTGTATGCTGCCGAGCACCACATTGAGGGGGATTTTCAGCTCGGCTAACTTGTCTAGCTGTAGGTCAATGCGCACCTCCCGTTCGGGCGCACCCGACACCCGTACTTTTTTCAGGTCAACCACCTTCTCTAGGGCTTCTTTCAGTGCGTCGGCTTGCTCCTTGAGTTGGTAGTAAGCGGCATTTTCGCTCACCAAAGCAAGCTGCAAAATGTTCACGTCGCTTGGGTCCACCTTGCGGATGTCTATGCTATAAATATCTGGGGGTAGTTCGTTGCGCAGGCTGTTCATTTCTCGCACTACTTCCTGGTACTTGTTGTCAATATTGACCCCGTACCGAAACTCTACTTGTAATATCGCCAAGCCGTCTTCTATGGTCGTAACGATTTTTTGGATATTTTCTAGCTCGTAGAGTTTATTTTCGATGGGTTTAACCACTAGCTCTTCCATGTCTTTGGGGCTAGTCCCCGGATAGACCACCACAATCGGGTATTGGGGCGGGTTGATTTGGGGGTCTTCGGCGCGGGGCATCGTGAAAAGTGTAACCAAGCCCACAGCCGCCACCATCACAAACATTACCAGTGTAAACTGATAATTTTTTACAGAGAAATCAGTCAGATTCATAGTGTTATTGGATTTGGATGACGGAATTTTCGTTGAGAAATGCCGAGTTGGTCAGCACCACTTCGCTTACGGTTTCTAGTCCTGAGGCTACCTTCACATGCTGCGCATCAAAGGAGGCAATCACGATAGGGTGTTTTTTGACTTTTTGACCGCCTACGGGCACAAAAACAAAGGCATTTTTTCCGTCTGCCTCTACAATTGCTTCGTGTGGTAGGTAGGTATAGCGGCTCGTGTCGCCGGTGCGGATACTTGCCTTG
>CAYUJH010000135.1:0-6219 GCA_964444995.1 uncultured Roseobacteraceae bacterium
TATAAGTTGGGTAGTACCGTCGCCAAAGTCCACGCGATAGCGGTTATACATCCCGCCGTCTATCCGGAAGCGCACGGTGCGGTTTGCACAGGCGCGGAGCGTAAAACGCGGTGCGACTGGCTCGAAGGCTTCCACGACGATAGGCGCACTTGAAGAGGCCCCTCCGTCGCCGCCGGCAATTTGCACTAGCTCATAGCGGCCCTCGCGCTCGAAGGTGAAGCTGGTCTCGGTAGTAGGTGCGCCGCCGTTCACGCGGTATAGCACATCGGTTGTGTTTGCACAGTTAGTTACGTTTACCGTTAAAGGAACGCAGCCTATGCGGGTATCCACCTCGAAGCAGGCTTGCCCATACACCCACGTGTGTACCCAAAAACAAGCAAGCAATAGACTTATTTTTTTACACCTATTTTTGGTGGGCATTTCAAAGGAATATTTTGGCGAAGACATATTTTTTAAAAGAATATTTTTTCAAGGAATTGGAGATAAGACGTATTTTCCTCAAAAATACGGCGTTTTGCTTAGGCAGAATAGCTAACTTTAAAATCTACGTATCTAACTGATGACCCCATAGTATCATGCTTTTTTCAAAACATTTCACATATAGCACTCAAATAGCCTTTTTGGGGCTTTTCTTCACGTTTTTCGTGCAAATACCTTTCCTTTTTGGGCAAACTCGGAAAATGCCTCCCCAAACTACGCGTATTTTGTTTGTACTCGACGCTTCGGGCAGTATGCGGGCAGCATGGGACGGGGAAACGCGCATGGAAATTGCCAAACGCACCCTAAAAGAGCAGCTAAACGCGCTGCGCGGAACGCCTTACCTCGAAATAGGCTTGCGCGTGTATGGGCATCAGTCGGACAATGCGCAGCGCAACTGCAAAGATTCTAAACTCGAAGTGCCGTTTGCTCCCAACAACTTCGATCGCATCAGTGCCGTGTTGGAGCGAATAGTTCCGCGTGGAAATACGCCCATTGCCTACTCGCTCGAGCAGTCGGCAAACGATTTCCCGACAGATAAGAGTGCGCGCAACGTGGTTATTATGCTCACCGACGGCATTGAGTCGTGCGACGGAGACCCCTGCGCCATCTCCTTGGCCTTGCAGCGCAAAAACATCTTTTTGCGCCCGTTCATTATTGGCATGGGGCTAGAATTGGAGCATTTGAAGGCATTCGATTGCATGGGCCGGTTCTACAACGCCGAAAACAGCCGACAGCTAACGGGAATTTTGCAAGATGCCGTCCAACAGACACTCGGCCGCACGACGGTTACCGTGGAACTGCAAGCCGAAGACGGCCGGCCAGTGGAAACGAATGTAAATATTTCATTTATCAACACAGTAACAAGTCAGGCAGTGCGCGATGTGGTACATTACCGCAACGAGCGCGGACTGACCGATACGCTTGAGATTGACGCTATCCTGACCTACGATGTGGTGGTGCATACAGTTCCTCCCGTAACAAAACGAAATATTGCTTTTAAAGGCGGACAGCACAACACTTTGCCAATAAAAACTCCACAGGGAACGCTCGACCTTAGGCAGGTAGGAGCAGGCGATTATTCGAGTGCCCTGCAAGCCATCGTACGGCAACGTGGTGAAACTCGCACGCTCATTGCGCAGCGCGTGAATGTGCCCCAACGGTACCTTATCGGTACGTATGACCTCGAAGTGCTTACGCGCCCGCGCACATACATTTCCGATGTGGTGATTGAACAAGGCAAGGTACGCCGCATTGTGCTGCCTTCGCCGGGGGTAATCAATGTGGTAAATGCCATCGAGGGCTTTGGCAGTGTGTATTTGCTCGAACCCAATGGCGCACAGCGTTGGGTGTACGATTTTGAAGGCGACCGAGGGCCGCAAAACATCGCCTTGCAGCCGGGGAGCTATAAAGTGGTATTTCGTTCTAAAGATGCGCTAGGCAGTGAGTTTACCAAAGTATTTACCGTACAACTCGGCGAGGGAGAAACCAAAAGTATCAACCTGCTGCGCTAAATAGGCCCCCAGCGAATCCAAACGCTGAACAGCAGAAAACTCCACGCCAGCAGCAAAATAAGCAACGTAGGCCGGGCGATGAAGCGCAGCCAGCGGTCGAAGGGAACGCGGCAAATACCTAGCATCGCAATTAGCCCGCCGAGCGTGGGGTTGAGCAAGTTGGTTGCGCCGTCGCCAATTTGGAAGGCGAGGATGGTAGTTTGGCGCGTAAGCCCGAGCAGTTCGCCGAGTGGAATCATGACTGGTAGGGTAGCCAGCGCCTGCCCACTGCCCGAAGGAATCAGGAAGTTGAGCACGCTCTGCGCCAACGACATGCTCAGGGCAGAGGCATACACGGGCATTCCGCTAAGGAGCAGGGAAAGTTCGTGCGCAATCGTGTCGCCTATGTTGCCCATTTCCATCGCTACTTTTATCGAGGTAGCAAAGCCAACCATGAATGCACCGGGAATCACGACCGCGACCGACTTCAGGCTAAGTTCGCCCAGTTCGTTGGCGCTCAAACCGTTGCTAAATCCTGCCAGTATCGAGACCATAAGAAACACGGCCGAAATCTCGTTCAAATACCAACTATACATAAAAATACCGTAGAGCATGAGCGCAAGCCCGCTAAGAAAAATGCTGAGTACGAGCCAGTTATTGGCACTCATTCGGTAGCGTTCAAGGGGTTGGGTCAGGTGCAGCCCCTGCGTATCGAGTCCGGCCGAGAGGCTTCGCTGTGGGTCGGCGACGATGCGCTTAAAATACTGCACGTTGGCCGCCGCCAAGATACTGATAGCCCCAAAGCAGAGCGCGCTTCGCAACAGCGCACCGGAAAATAAGGGCATTTCGGCGAGGGTGTGCCCAATACCCACTGTGTAAGGGTTTATGGGGGATAGCCCAAAGCCAATCGTTACGCCCCCTACGGCTATGCCGGCAGCGAGTACAAGGTCGCCGCCTAGTGCCAAACTCGTGATGGCGGCGAGGGGCATGAGGGCAATGTTGTTTTCATAGCCCACTACTACGCCTAGTAGCCCAAAAAGAAAGGTCATCAGCACCACAATCAGGTAACGCCGCCGAAGCCCAAGCCTTTTCACGAGTGTTCCTACCGCATTTTCTATCATTTTCGATTTTTCCAACACCCCAAACATAATCCCACTGCTGAGTACGACGAAAATAATTTCGCCAGCTGATTTAAAGCCGCGTGGAATTGTGCGAAAAATATCGAGCAGGCTCAAGGGCGTTGGGGCTACATAGTGATACGAATTGGGGACTACACGCATTCTGCCGTCTATCAGTGCGCGTTCGTAGGCACCGGCAGGCAGCAGATGGCTCAGTGTGCCCACAAAAAGAAGGATGCCGAATAGCAGCACGACGGGGTGTGGGAGCACTGCCCACTGTTTTGCTCGAAAAAATTGCATGAAAAAAGGAAAAAGGTTGGAAGGTCGGGATAAGGCGAATGGGCAAATAAAAAGCCTTCTTTTTGGAAAAAGAAGGCTTTTCGAAGAAAGTATGCGGGTAGATTATTGCACGCGGGTCATATGTACCGAGATTCCCTCGGAGTTTTCGTACAAAATTTTATCGGGCGTAAGTAGCGTAAGCGAAGAAAGGTACGCAACGCTAATGCCTTCCGGGTTTTCGTCGGTGCCTACAGCGCGGTAATAAATACCGTTTTCGCCTAACATCCAAAAGGCTTTGCCATTAAATGCATCTAGGATAAACAAGTTTTGCCCGTCGGTATCAAGACGGAACGGTTTGCCCTCGCCAATTTTCCACGTGCCTACCACATTTTGCGGTGTGATGCGGATTCGGAAGGCAGAAAGGTCGTTGGCGGTGTTGGTCGAAAACGAAACGGTTGCTTTTGGCTCAATGCCGCTATCTACGCGAAAACGCGTGGAAGCATCGTACTTTATGCCTGCTTTCACATGATAGACTGTTTCGCTATTTTCAGTTGAGTACGTAGTGTTCTCTCCCGAAATATTTACGGTATTGCCCAAAAAAGTTTTGGAGTTGATAACCTTGACGGTAATCCACGGGCCTACCGAGTAGAACTCTTTGCCGGTGCTGTTAGTGGCATATACGCTCAGTACGTACTGGTCTTTTTTGCCTTTTTCCACAAGGTCGAAGCTGCCATACACTTCAACGCCGTTTTGCGAGCCTAAAAGTTTGAAATCTTGTGCGTTAGCAACTAACGGAAGGAGCATGACAACGATGCCAACGAGCTGTTTTGCAATGTTTTTCATATTAAAAATAATTGAAGTAAGAGGGTTATAAGTATAAAAAAAATGTAAAGTATCTCGCGAAAGTAGCGAGTTTCAGCTAATTCGTTTAAAAAAATTACGTGGCAAGCACGCTGTTCCGCACTATCGGTCGTTGGGTTGGAACATGTTGCCAACGCTCATTACCTTGTACCCTTGCGTAGAGATTTGGCTTTTCTTGAGGTTAACTTCTTTGGTTTCCCACGTGCTGATAGTCCCCGATGACTTTTCGGTCCAACGGCCTTCTAGCAAAGTACCTTGCGGCACATCTTTAGGTAGTGCGTGCATTTTTTTTCCTTTACCGATATTTTGCATGTTTCCCATACTCTTTAGTAGGTCGAAGGCGAGGTCTTGGGTAAGCCACATCGTGCCGATAGTTTCTTCGTCGTCGAAGGTATATTCGTGGCAGGTGTAGCCAAGTATGCTTTTGGTTTTGCCGGTTTTCGTGAACTTTCCATCTACACCGTCGTTTTTATCGAGTTCCGCCTCAATAGCATCTTCAATCTGCGTAGTGTTGAGCTTTACGGCCATGATTTGCTTCTGTTCTTCCATAAAGGTAAGAATCGTGCTCTGTTCCCAGTCCATGATGGCTTTTATGGGTGTACTGCTGCCTTCGGGTTGCATCTCGTAGCCAAAATACCCTCCTTTTTCGCTAAGGAAGTAGTTGGCTTTCACTATCTCTTCTTTTTTGCCCTCTTTTTTGGTAGTTCCTATTTCGATAAGCATATCGGCATCAAAATCGTAGTGGGGAGCAACTTTCACATCGCCGCCGCCACCCAACAAACCTCCAAAGGCATTCATGGCTTCTTGCATTTCTTGCTCCTCGCTTTTGTTTTCGTTGGCTTCGGTCTTGTTTTTCTTTTTCCCGAACTTAAATAAATTCTCTACGGCATCAAGTCCGTCGTCGATGGCATTATCTACCTTTTGATCTACACGGTTTTGCGCACGGTTCTGTGCTTTGTTCTTGGCATTTTCTGCCTGCTTATTTTGTGCTACAAGCACATCTGTGGGCACGAAAAACAGAAAAATAAGTAGTACATAGTACAGGCGTGAAATTTTTGATGGATTCATCGCAATAAAATGGTTTGGTGAATGATAAACTATCTGACAGTACGAGAAAAATATGGCCTTAGTATGTGTTACGCTTGTTAATATGTTTGTATGGGGTACAAAAGCAGAAGAAGCCATCCCAATGTTTTGGCACACGTCTAGGGGTTGCAATAAAAAAGAAAGCAGGCTGCCAATAAGCAAAACCCTCTTTTTGATTGAGAACAATCGGTTGCGGAATATTTTTTGTCTAAATGCCTAATATTCAGCAGAATAAATTTAAAGATACGTTAATGCTGTTTTCGTAAAATTTTGTATCTTAGACATTACCTTTGGATATAACAGTATAATATTTAATGTAACAGCTATGTTATGAGTACACTTTCTATTATCAAACGGCAATTTGTTCTCAATTCGCCACATCATTCCAAGCAAATTCTTGTAGATGTTACGTACTCGGAGGAATTTGACGCGCTGCATCCTGTCATCTTTACACACACCTTTAAAAGTTTTAAAGATTGGGGCGCTTTTAACCTTATTGCAGAACAAGCGGCTACTGAGGGCTTTGTGTTTGTGAAGTACAACTGTTCGCACAATGGCACATCGGTAGAAAAACCTATGGAATTTCCTGATATTCAGGCATTTCGCAACAATAATCTGAGTATCGAACTCAAGGATATGCGCACTGTATTGGATGCGCTTTTGGAGGGGAAACTCGAAATTCCGAATCTGCGTACCGATGCCCTCGCCCTCATGGGGCACGGCCGAGGCGGCAACGTAGCCCTGATTCAGGCGAGCGAAGACACACGGGTTCGATGTGTAGTAACATGGAGTACACATAGTAAAATCCTCGACTTCTCGGAAAACACTTTACAACAATGGAAAGACGAAGGCGTACTGGAGTTTTGGAATGTACGCGTAAAACGCCACATGCCTGTAGGCTATCA
>CAYUJH010000136.1:0-6205 GCA_964444995.1 uncultured Roseobacteraceae bacterium
GATGGAGTGCCCGAAGTATTTAAAAGGTAGAAAGCGTGAGTACAGCATGAAAAAAAAGCCCCCTCCCATCAGCAGAGCGAGCAGGGGGCTGCCCCATGCGTAGTTTCCAAAGGCAATGAATGCAGATTCAACGTGTTCCAAAGCAATATAAAGGTTTGGTGAGCAAACTAGGGAAAGCGGTAAACTTACAGGATTTTTGGGGATTTTGCGTGTTGTAACGCAGTTTGACCAACAAGTGATACCACATTATGAAAAATATACCCTGTTTTTCCCCCCTCCTAATACAAAATCCGAAACTTTATCGTGTCGTCAATTGCTTTTAGGTCTTGAATTAATTTTGGATTGTACTGTGTGAAAATATCGGTGATTACGTAGCCAATTTGCTCGTTGGTTTTCAGGTACTGCCCTACGATGTTGATGTCGTGCTTGGCCAATACACTGTTGATTTTCGCCAAAATACCCGATACGTTGCGGTGTATGTGCAGCAGGCGGTGCGCTTTTTCGAGAATAGGCAGTTGCAGCGCCGGGAAGTTTACGCTGTTGTACGTATTGCCAGTATTGATATACTCAATGACCTGTGAAGGGACGAAATTGGCAATATTTTGCTGTGCCTCTAACGTGCTACCACCAATATGTGGCGTGAGAATCACGTTGGGCAGCCCGCGCAACTCCGACATAAACTCTTCTTGGTTGTTTTTCGGCTCGTGCGGGAAAACATCTATGCCTGCCCCTGCTAGCTTTCCGCTGCGCAATGCCTCGACAAGTGCTTCAATTTCTACGACGAAGCCCCGCGCCAAGTTGAGCAAAATAGCCCCGTCTTTCATCTGCGCAAAATGCTTGGCTGTGAAGAAGTTACGGTTACTTCCGCGCCCGTCCACGTGCAGCGAGACCACATCGGCGAGGGCGAGCAGTTCTTCGAGCGTATCGCATTTTTTGGCGTTGCCCAGCGCAAGTTTTTCCACCACGTCATAGTAATAGACTTCCATGCCCATTGCCTCGGCAAGCACCGATAGCTGCGAGCCGATGTTTCCGTAGCCAATGATACCGAGTTTCTTGCCGCGAATCTCGAAACTGCCCGTTGCCGATTTGTCCCATGCGCCTTGGTGCATAGCCGCCATTTTATCGGGTAGGTTGCGCAGCAGCATCACAATTTCGCCAATCGCTAATTCTACCACACTACGGGTATTGCTATATGGTGCGTTGAATACGGTAATGCCCTTTTCAAGGCAGCCTGTTAGGTCGATTTGGTTCGTGCCGATGCAAAATGCGCCGATAGTCAGCAGACGATTTGCATTTTCGAGTACTTTGGGTGTAACCTGCGTTTTAGAGCGAATACCCAAGATAGACACCCCCCGCACGCGCTCGGCGACTTCCTCTTCGTCCATTGCGCCCACGTGTGCCTCTACCTGATAGCCCTCGCGCTCAAAAGCTTCGATGGCGTTTTGGTGGATATTTTCGAGCAACAGCGCTTTGATTCGGTTTTTGGGATACGAAATCGCCATAGGCAGTTTGTTCACATACAGCACCTCGTCGAAACTAGGGGCAATGTGGTCTGCCTTTTGGGTAACGCTTTCCCGCTCTACGTTTTCGGTGAAAGCATAAAACTTGCGCGCGAAACCGGCCTCGCGGATTTCGTAGTCGGTATAACCGTCGCCCACTACATAGACATCGCCTTCGAGCTTGAGGCTGCGCATGAGTTTTACCTTTCCGTTGGTTTCCGAGAGCGGGTTTGTGGCATCGAAACCGGTGATGTTTCCTTGCGCGTCGTAGGTAAAGGTATTGGCATATATATTTTGCGGTTGTACACCGTATTCGGTAACAATTGGCACGATAAATTCTTTAAAACCGCTCGAAATAATAAGTACGTCGTCGGAATTTTTTTGGAAAAACGCCTTATTGCGTTTGATAGACTCCGAGACTTTTTCCTTGAGCCGTTCTACCAACGTGCCCAAGTGTGCGCGGTTGGCACCCAATAAGGCCAGCCGCTGCTCAAGAGCTTCGCGAAACGAGAGTGCACCCTCCATCGCGCGGTCGGTAATTTCTTTAATTTTTTGGAGTGTGTCTGCCTCGTCGGGCTGGCCGGCCCGCGCAACGATACACAGTTCGTCGAGTGCTTCTACTTTAGTAAAGGTGCTATCGAAATCAATCACAAAATATTTTTTTGTCTTCATCTGTCCGTTTGTTAGTTCCGCCGCAAAGGTAAAGAGAAGTTCGGATTTTGGGGTACGCTTAGCCAATAGGAAAGCGGAATGGCATTGTAGATAATTTGGCGTTGTGCGTGTAAATTTGCATTTTTGGGAGAGGCTCGCCCATAGATTAATCCTAGGAGAAGTCTTTTCCGTGAATCCGTACTTTTTTTGTGTACTTTGCAAGCATAACCCTAAAAACAGTCTGTCATGAAATACTCGGTCAACAAAGAAGAAAAATATACCTTGCTTACCTTGCATGAGGAAAAACTAGATGCCTTGAAGGCGCCACGGCTCAAGTCGGAGTTGGTAACGCTCTTTCAATCGGGCACAGAAAATCTTATCCTCGATTTAAGCGAGGTGAAATACGTAGATCCTTCCGGGCTGAGTGCCATTCTTATTGCCAATCGGCTTGCCAAAGAGGTAAATGGTCAGTTTGTGCTAGCCAAGCTAGGCGAGCACGTTCAGAAACTCATCAAGATATCCAAACTCGATACGGTGCTTGATATTTTGCCCACCGTAGAAGAGGCTATAGATGCCGTATTTTTGGGGGAAATAGAAAAAGATTTAGGCAACGACGAGGCATAAGCGCTGCGTACGCCCGATGCCCGATGAAAGTAACCCGCATCCCCTTAGCGCGTTTCTACTGCATTTAGGGCGCGTTCCTGCTCTTGTGCGCGCTCGAGCTTCCTTTGTACGCGCACAACGGACTCTTGGTGCATAGCCTCTCCCGACAGGTTAAATGCTTTTTGGTACGAGCTAAGGGCAGCCTCTAGGTCTTTTTGATACATCTCGTAGATATAACCGAGTTGGAAATGACCAAAGTGGAACGTCGGGTTTTGCAGGAGTGCTTTTTCGTAGTAAGGGATAGACTCAAGGTGTCGGCGGTTGTAAATAAGGTGCTTCACACAGCTATAATTTATCTCGAAGTTGGTTCCCGGATACGTTGCGGCAAGCTCGTAGATAGGAAAGGCTTCGGGTAAGCCATGTAGTTGTTCGGTAACTCTGGCAAGCGCGTGGAGTATATTGGCATTGGGGGGCACATGTTGTCTGGCTTCTTTCAAAACCTCAACGGCCTGCTCAAACATCATCTGCTGCTCGTAGTAGCTGGCCAAAATGAGCCATGTTTCTTGGTCGGTAGGTGTATCGGCGAGCACTTTTCGCAGCAGTGGCATGGCCGTAACGGTGTCTTGCCGGTCGAGGGCAAGTAGCGCCTTCCAATAGTTGAGCGATGGTACTTCGATATCGAATTTTTCGACCAACTGCACAAAGCGTTGCGCTGCTGCGGGCTGCCCATTTTTATAAAATACCTCTACGCCTAACTCATAAAAAGGCACTTCTTGTACGCCTGCCTGTAGGGCGCGTTCTATGGCAGCAGCGGCTTCGGCGTATTCGCCTCGGTCTTTGGCGATGCGGGCGTAGAGGTAGTGATAGTCGCCTTGCGAGTCATCCATCTCTAGCACCGTTTCAATGTCTTTTTTTGCCTGATTTAGTTTGTTATTTTCCCAAAAAAAGTAAGCGCGTTTGTAATAAAAAATGGGCTGCTCGATATTCTTGCGCACAGCCTCGTTGATAATTGTCAGTTGTTTGAAGTAATCTTCTTCTTTGTTGTGATAGACCGTAATGTCGTCCTGCGAAGTGCGCGGTGCACAGGCCGCCGCACTCAAAAAAAATACACACAACAACCTACTAAAAAAATAACTATGTTGGCTCATTATCGCGGTGATTTTTGTTAGGAAGACTGTTTTTCTTTCAACATATTTTCAAGGGCGAACATCTCGTCGCGCAGGCGTGCGGCTTCCATAAAGTTGAGTTCTTTGGCCGCCAGCTCCATTTTTTTCTTGGTTTGAGCGAGGGTCTTTTTTAACCCTTCTGCATCGAGATAGGCCACTACAGGGTCGGCAGCTAGGCTGAACGTTTCCGGCTCCACGTAGTAGTTTGCACCTGCACCGGCAGCCTGTTTGCGCGAGTCGGCCACTTTGGTCTGTTGCAAAATAGCCTCTTTGCTTTTGCCCACCGTGCGCGGCGTAATGCCGTGCGCTTCGTTGTAGGCTTGTTGTACACTGCGGCGACGGTTGGTTTCGTCAATAGCGCGGCGCATGGAGTCCGTTACTTTGTCGGCATACATAATTACCCGTCCGTTCACATTTCGCGCAGCACGGCCCGTCGTCTGAATCAGTGAGCGTTCGTTGCGTAGAAAGCCCTCCTTGTCGGCATCCATAATCGCCACGAGCGACACTTCGGGCAGGTCGAGTCCTTCGCGCAGCAAGTTTACCCCTACCAGCACATCGAACACTCCTAAGCGCAATTCGCGCAAAATCTCTACGCGGTCGAGCGTTTTGACCTCAGAGTGAATGTAGCGGGTGCGCACGCCCACGTCGGAGAGGAACTTGGTAAGTTCTTCGGCCATACGTTTGGTGAGCGTAGTAATGAGCACGCGCTCTTCTTGTGCCACTACGCGCTCAATTTCGTTGAGCAGGTCGTCAATTTGATTTATACTTGGGCGCACGGAAATTTCGGGGTCTAATAGCCCGGTAGGGCGGATAATCTGCTCTATCACCTCGCCTTCGGTGCATTGTAATTCGTAGTCGCCGGGGGTAGCGCTTACGTAAAGAGCGTGCCGCTTCATTTGCTCGAACTCGTTAAAAGTGAGTGGGCGGTTGTCTAGGGCAGAAGGAAGGCGGAAGCCGTAGTCCACCAAATTTACCTTGCGCGAGCGGTCGCCGCCCCACATAGCGCGCACCTGTGGCAGGGTTACGTGGCTTTCGTCTATAATCAGCAGGTAATCGTCGGGGAAGTAGTCGAGCAGGCAGAAGGGGCGTTGGCCGGGCTGCCGGCGGTCGAAGTAGCGCGAGTAGTTCTCTACGCCCGAGCAGTAGCCCATTTCGCGAATCATCTCTAGGTCGAACTCGGTGCGCTCTTTGATGCGATGGGCTTCCAAGAAGCGTTTTTCGCGCTCAAACAGCGCAATTTGCGCCACCAAATCGTCCTGAATTTCGCGGATAGCTTGGTGCAGTGTTTCCTTGCCGGTAACAAATAAATTGGCAGGAAATATACTAATTGCAGTTTCTTGCGATATTTTTTTGCCTTCTATGGGGTCTATGCGCTGAATTTGTTCCACCTCGTCGCCCCAAAATACAAGACGGTAGGCAAAGTCGGCATAGGCCGGAAAAATATCCACCGTATCGCCTTTCACACGAAACGTACCGCGCTTAAACTCGGCTTCGGTGCGGTTGTAGAGGATGTCCACCAAGCTGAATAGCAGTTGGTTACGGCTAATGATTTCTCCTTGCCGCACGCGCACTACGTTTTTACCAAACTCTTCGGGGTTGCCGATACCGTAAATGCACGAAACCGAAGCGACCACAATCACATCGCGCCGGCCGGAAAGCAGGGCAGAGGTAGCGGAAAGGCGCAGTTTTTCGATTTCTTCGTTAATTGCCAAATCTTTTTCTATGTAAATATCCGACGTAGGGATATAGGCTTCCGGCTGGTAGTAGTCGTAGTACGAAATAAAATACTCTACGGCATTTTCGGGAAAAAACTGCCGAAATTCGCCATAAAGTTGTGCCGCAAGAGTTTTGTTATGGCTAAGGACAAGCGCGGGGCGATTGAGTTGGGCAATCACATTGGCAACCGTAAAGGTTTTGCCCGAACCGGTTACGCCGAGCAGTACCAAGTCGGTTTCGCCGTTGCGTACGCCTTTCACAAGTTGCCCAATCGCGCGGGGCTGATCGCCGGTAGGTTCAAATTCGGAGGTGAGTT
Organism: uncultured Roseobacteraceae bacterium; assembly: GCA_964444995.1. Classification (GTDB taxonomy): domain Bacteria; phylum Bacteroidota; class Bacteroidia; order Cytophagales; family Flammeovirgaceae; genus CAYUJH01. The sequence goes on from CAYUJH010000136.1 coordinate 5,952, forward strand.
GAAAGTCCATATCGTTGGTTTGGGGGAGGGTGCATAGTAAAACACCGAGTTAACCTACGAAGATACGGAAAAGGTGCGTACGTTGCCTATTTCAGCGAACTTTACCCGCTGCAAGCTAAGAGGTGCATGGGCAGCGCACAGAATTTGCTACGAACTGTGAAAAGTTGCTGTGGCGTCTGCACGCACAGAAAATCTCCGTATATTCGTGCCATGTGAAACTAAATAAAATAACGTGTTTACAGGAATCATTGAAA
>CAYUJH010000137.1:0-5700 GCA_964444995.1 uncultured Roseobacteraceae bacterium
GAGCCGCGAATAGACTCGTTGAACGAGGGAGACATTTCCCCGTCGCTGAACCGCTGCACAGTAAGTTCACCTAATTCTTTACCGTAACTGTTTGCAATTTTTTCTGCCAGTTCTTGCGTACCAGAACCAGCGAATATTTTTACTGAAGACATAGGGAAGCAGGGTTTTGGAGGCTGAGACGTTTGCGTTTCGTTGAAAATAATAAAAGCGAGGACTTGTAAAGCCCTTTTTTTTCAAGGCGCAAAGGTAGAAAGATTTCTTGGGAAAACCCTATGCTGTGAGTAGTTTTTCAAGCAGTCTTTCGGCCGCAAATCTCCTTACATTCTTTTAGCAGGAAAATCTTCAAAACTGTAAATCATGTTATATCTTTACCAACTGTAGGCATATACAAACTGTAGGTATATGCTAGTACAATTCTCTATTTAACCCCCCTATATAATGCCTTTATTCAAAGAATATACCCCCGAAGATATACAGCCCCTGCTCAAGTTGCGTGCTGGAGAAACTAAAATAGGCGAGTCGTTACGCACAGGGGTCGCTTCTGCCAAATGGGTTTTGTTGGGCGCACCCGAAGATGTGGGCGTATTGGCTAACGGCGGAAAAACTGGTACGCGCAGTGCATGGCAGCCATTCCTTGAAGCCTTTCTCAACCTGCCTCACAACCCCTTCCTCGACCTTCGCGCCGTGAGTCTCGGCGGCGTGTTCGACTTTTCTAGCTTATACACCGACCTTGCCACCGACGAAGACACGCTCCGGCAGCAGGTTGAGCGGATAGATGCGGTGGTGCAGCCAGTCGTCGAAGCACTTGTAAGTAATGGGCAAATCCCGATACTAATAGGCGGTGGGCACAACAATGCCTTCCCCCTCATTGCCGGTACTTGCCTTGCGCTGCGAGAGGGGTTGCAAGACCCCCACATACAAATTAACTGCATTAACCTCGACCCCCATGCCGATTTTCGGCACACAGAAGGCCGGCACAGTGGCAACGCATTCCGCTATGCGGCCGAAGCCGGCTACTTGGCGCGCTACGCCCTGCCCGTACTGCACGAGAACTACAACGCCGAAAGTATTATAGAAGCCCTGAAAGAAGACACTATTTTCCACATCAGCACGTGGGAAGATATTTTCTTGCGCAACCGCCTTACCTACCACGAAGCGCTTACCAACGCCCTTACCTTCGTACACGACGGAAAGCGCGTGGGCATCGAACTTGATTTAGACAGTATTGAAGGTGTACTTTCTAGCGCACAAACGCCTGTGGGCCTTTCGCCAGCCGCCGCACGGCAATACCTGTACATGGCCACACAGCAACTCAACGTGGGCTACGTACACATTTGCGAAGCAGCAGCGCACATGGACGACGGACGCTCCGATGCCAGTACTGGCAAACTGCTCGCCTACCTCGTGAGCGATTTATTCCGAAAAGCGTAAGGCTTTGCGAAAAACGCCAAAAAAATTAGGCGTTTTTCGGGGGGCGTACCCGCAGGGGAATCATCAAAACGATGCCCAATACAAAAAATAGCCCTAGCACGAGTATGCTGTTTCGCATCGAGCCGGTAAGTTGTTCTATCAACCCATAACAAAAAGTGCCTGCTACAACGGAAAGCTTTTCAGTTACATCGTAGAAACTAAAAAAGGAGGCAGTATCTTTGGTGTTAAAAGGAATAAGTTTGGAGTAGGTTGAGCGCGAAAGCGACTGTATGCCGCCCATCACCAAGCCTACCGCCGTAGCAAGGGCGTAAAATTGATATTCGGAGCGCACATAGTACGCCCCCACGCAGATGCCTATCCAGATGGCTAACATGCTCAACAAAGAAAATTTATTGCCCTTCCGCTCAGAAAGTAATGCGAAAAGATATGCCCCCGGAATAGCGACCAACTGTATGACCAACACCGTAGCGATGAGTTTGCTGCTTTCCAACGCCAACTCTTTTTCTCCGAAAGTAGCAGCTAACAGCATGATAGTTTGCACCCCCATGCTGTAAAAGAAGAAGGAGCGCAGGTAGTGTTTGGTGTGGGGCATGTGGGTAAGTGCCTTCCATACACCTTGCAACTCGCGGAATCCTTTTTTGAGTAGGTGTTCCCTGTCTGCGGTGCGTTCGTGAGGATTATTGGGCAGGTAATAAAAGGCGATTTGCGCAAATCCGAGCCACCACACGCCCACCGCAAGAAACGACAGCCGCGCTGGCAGCGTGCCCCGCTCCAAGCCAAAGGTTTCCGGGCTTAACACTATCCAAAGACTGAAAAGCAACTGAAGCACACTGCCAATGTAGCCCATCGCATAGCCCCGCGCACTGATGCGGTCGAAGCGGTCGGGCGTAGCAATTTCGGGCAGGTAGGCGTTGTAAAATACCAACGAGGCGGCATAGCCTACGCTCGCCAGTACGGTCATGCCGATACCAAATTCGAGGTTATCGCCCCTAAAAAAGAAAAGCGACAAGCACGAAAAAGAGCCGAGATAGGTAAAAAAGCGCATCATTGTTTTTTTCATCCCGCCGTAGTCCGCCACCCCAGAAAGCAACGGAGAGAGGAAAACTACCAACAAGAACGAAAAAGAAAGTGCCCACGAGTACAGCACCGTATTTTCGATAGTAAACCCCAAAAATACTACGCGGTCGCTCCCGAAGGCCTCGCGCGTTACCTCGTTGTAATACACCGGGAAAATGGCCGAAGAAATCGTGAGGGCATAGACCGAGTTGGCCCAATCGTACGAGCACCAAGCGTTGAGTATCTTTGAATCGTTCTTTTTTAGCATGAGGGACTTTTAAATTAAAGTACGATTTGTGTGATTTGAGGATTTACAGACGTTTATGTGTCTGATTTTAAGAAGTTTCCAAGACCAACATTTCTCAAAATACCCCGTTGCGAGGAAAGGTACGCGTAGAGAAACCTGCTCGGCTTGCGCACCGAGTGCCGCATTTCGTTGTTGATGTAAGAAAAATGCCGTTTGTAGCAAAGTATTGTCTAAAGATGAGAAAAATTTCGTATATTGAAATACCATTCACAAACATAAAAGAAAGCATGAAACCTACCCTACTCCCCCTTGTTATATTTATTATATTTCTGGCGAGTCTTGGCAGTTCTTGGGCACAGACCCCTCACGTCATGGTCTTCGAACTTCGAGAAGATATTGGACCACCGACAAATAGGCACGTACTGCTCGCCCTCGAGCACGCTCGCGACATAAAGGCCGACTATGTGGTTATCGACCTCGATACGTACGGCGGAGCGGTCAAAGATGCCGACGAAATCCGCAGCCGACTCATGGAATTTGAAAAACCCGTGTGGGTATTTATCAACAAAAATGCAGCCTCGGCTGGTGCGCTTATCTCGATTGCCTGCGATAAAATCTACATGGCTCCCGGGGCCAACATTGGTGCGGCAACAGTAGTAAACGGCATGGACGGCGAAAAAGCACCCGATAAGTACCAGTCGTACATGCGCTCGATGATGCGCGCCACAGCCGAAACCAACGGCCGCGACCCCAAAATTGCAGAAGCGATGGTGGACGAAAGCCTCGAAGTAGAAGGCATCTCCTCGGCAGGCCAAGTCATCACCTTTACTACCAAAGAAGCTATCCAACACGGTTTCTGCGAAGGGCAAGCGAGTTCCATCGAAAAAATCTTGGCAGACAACGGCATAACTGACTACCAGCTCACACGCTACGAACCCTCTAGCTTAGAAGGCATTATTCACTTTTTTCTCAACCCGGCCATTAGCGGTATCCTGATACTCATTATCCTTGGGGGCATCTATTTCGAACTGCAAACGCCCGGCGTAGGATTTCCGCTTTTTGCCGCTGTGTTGGCTGCAATGCTCTACTTCGTGCCCTACTACCTCACAGGGCTGGCCGCTCACTGGGAAATCGTTCTATTCTTGGTCGGCATACTGCTTATTGCTGCCGAAATATTCGTTATCCCCGGCTTTGGTGTGGCTGGTATCTTGGGCATACTCGCCACCTTGAGCGCCCTCGTACTCGTAATGCTCAACAACGACTTCCTAGACTTCACCTTCGTCTCGTCCGATGCACTCATCTATTCGCTTACGTCTATTTTAGGGGCAAGTTTGGGCACTATTGTCCTCATGTTCGTAGGGGCATCGCATCTGAGCAGCGGAAACAGTGTCCTATTGCGCCGCGTTGCGCTGCAAAATACCCTGCAAACCGACGAAGGCTTTACCTCTAGCACCCTCTCCAACGAGTTGATTGGTTGCCAAGGAATTGCCTATACTGTGTTGCGCCCATCGGGAAAAATTCAAATTGCCGGCCAAATTTACGATGCCTCCACCCAAGGCGACTACGTAGAGCGCGGCGAATTTGTCGAAGTAATTGGGCACCACGGTAGCTTCTTACGCGTACAGAAAGTAACAAACGCCTAACTTACGTGCTCACCAAAACAAAAGCACTCTGCCTGAGCCTCGTGCATTTTAAAGAGTCGGCGGCGATTGTGCAGGCCTACACCGCCGACTTTGGCAGGCAATCCTTTATGGTCTATGGCGTGCGCAGCAAACAAGCGAAAAGCAACAAAATTGCGCTGTTTCAGCCTCTTACGCAGCTAGAGCTAGAAATATGGCAACGCCCCAACCGCGACTTGCATCGCATTAACGAAGCCCGTTTGTACTATGCCTATCGCACAGTTACCACGTCGCCAAAAAAAATAGCTGTAGCCTTTTTTCTGACCGAAATTTTATACAAAGTACTAAAACCGGAAGAGGCTGATTTACCTCTGTTTAATTTCTTGTGCGAAGCCCTGCAAACCTACGACGCTCTGCCTGCCGGCGGGGAAAACTTTCATCTGCAATTCCTGCTACGATTACCCGAATACCTCGGCTTCGGGCTGCAACATGCTACCGAACTTGCCGAGCCTCTCCCCGACCTACAATTTTCGGGTGCAACCACGCTTGCCCTTGCCGAGCAACTTCGCGCAAGCACCTTCCAAGAACCCGTTCTGCTCACACTCGCACAACGGCGCGAAATCTTAGCCCTGCTCGTTCGCTTTTACCAATATCATTTTGAAAACTTCGGCGAATTAAAATCGTGGGATGTGCTGCGAGAACTGCAGTTTTAAGATTTCGTATAGTCAGAACGCTATACGCGAAACCAAGTAGCGTAGGAGCATTAACTTTTGTAAGTTATTGAAAGTCAATATGATAAAATCAAGGAAATTATCAAATCACATACATCATCCGGCTAACGTATGACCACTGCAGAACTACAAAAGCAAGCTAAAGACCTCATCGAGACAGTACACGCCAACAAATATCTAAGTCCGTTCGATGTTACCTCAGACAAACTCAAGGTGTTTTTCAGCGTTTGCTTAGCACCTCCTGCCCCCACCTTGCTATTTGTCTGCAATGTGGCGAGTAATCCCCCCACCAAAGAACTCGCAACAGCCTATCTCTACGAAATGGAAGAGCACTACCACCGCCTACATGCCGCCTCCGACACATTCCGTACATTCATGGAAGGAAAAAAGGTGTGCTTTGAACTAGAAGTATTCTCCGGCCACATGAACTTCCCCGTTGCCACCTACCCACTCGGAGGAAAAATAAAATGGTACATAACACTATAATGCCTTAGTATGACCGCTCTGTATCGCGTACTCAAACCAGTCTGCCATGCCCCTTTTCGAGTGAGTGAAGGGGAAGAATTTTTTTCTTGCCTTTGCAGACCATTATTGAAAAATGTATAACTTAGCTGCG
>CAYUJH010000137.1:5710-6136 GCA_964444995.1 uncultured Roseobacteraceae bacterium
CTTATTAACCCGAGCATAGCATCTCTCATACTGAAGACTGTATGTTGCGTATAGTTGTAGCTACAAGTGATATTTTACCTGCTTTATGCTAAAAAAAGCAGGCTGGTGCTTTCTACTTTGTTATCGTAAAGTAGAATTTGAGGTTTGTTATTGAGAAAATGGGTAATGGGTCATAAGGGTTGTTTGAGTATATCTACTTTTTGATAATCAATAGATTAACGTAGTGTATCACCCTGTTTGACCCAGTACCAGAAAATGCGAACAAAAGTTCGTGTAAGTTAGATGTTGTCATCAATTTTAAACAAAAATAAATCTTTAAGAAATATGGAAATCTACAAGAGTATACCAAGATTCACTTGATTTAAGGATTAGCATGATTTGATTTACTTGATTTTGAATGATTTATGAGACCAAAATTTCGCAAAT
>CAYUJH010000138.1:0-4961 GCA_964444995.1 uncultured Roseobacteraceae bacterium
TTCTGTGTGATATTCTGCACGAAGCGACAGGATGGTGGTCATCGTACCGGCGCCGGCAATGAGCGGGAACGCAAGGGGAACAATGGAAGAGGCTTTGGGGTCGCCCGACTCTTTGAACAGGTCAATGCCGAGCACCATTTCTAAGCCTAGCAAGAAGATGACAATTGAACCGGCAATGGCAAACGAGGATACGTCGAGGCCGAAGAGCTTCAAAAGTGCCTCGCCCACAAAAAGAAAGGCGCACATGATGACACCTGCCACAATAGTGGCCTTTCCCGACTGTATGTGCCCTGCCTTTTGGCGCAACCCGATAATGATGGGCAAGGAGCCCAAAATATCAATGACCGAAAAGAGGATAAGCGTTACAGAGGCTATTTCTTTGAAATTAAACATAGCGGAAAGAAAGAATAGGTAAAGAATTATGTGCAAAGGTACGCGCCTTCGTCTTGCAATTCCTAACCTATTCTTCTAAAGTTTCGGGCACTGTAGCCGGCTACACGGAGAGCGAGCCGACCTCTTTTTGCGTGCCTGCACGCTCTAACACAATTTCCTTGAGTGCTTGTACCCAAAGGGGGTGGTCGTTTAGGCTTTCGACGAGTTGCACTTTCTCGCCGCCGTGCTCTTCGAAAAGTTCTTGGTACTCTTCGCCAATTTCGATGATGGTTTCGAGGCAGTCGGCGGTAAAGGCTGGGCTGAAGACTAGCAGTTTTTTATCTCCTTTTTTAGCGCGCTCTTCGATGAGGTGGTCGGCGAAAGGCTCGAGCCACGGGTCGCGCCCCAAGCGCGATTGGAACGCAACCGTGTAGCGTTCGGGCGAAATGCCAAGCCGCTCGGCGAGGGTGCGCGCTGTGTAGTAGCAGGTAGCCTTGTAGCAGTATTTGTTTTCGGGCGTAACCTCGTTTTCGCAGTCGTGGTCGGCGCACAGGCCGCTGTCGTACACCTTGTCCACGTGGCGTATCGGCACGCCGTGGAAGCTGAAAATGATGTGGTCGTACGCGCTGTGGTCGTACTGCTGCCCCTTGGCCACGAGGGCATCTACAAATGTTTCGTGGTCGTAATACTGGCTAACTACCGAAATTTCGGGAATTACCCACCACTTGCTGATAATTTCCATGGCGCGTTGCAAGGCAGAGCCGGTACTCGCCGAGGCGTACTGCGGAAAGAGCGGTACGAGGATGATTTTCTGAAAGTTTTGCTTGCGCATTTTCTCTAATACTACGCGCAGGCTAGGGTTTTTATAGCGCATGGCATATTCTACATGGAAACCGCTGCCGAGTTCTTCTTGCAATTTCTCCGAAACGCTTTTGGTGTAAAGCAATAGGGGAGCACCTTGCTCGGTCCAAAGTTCTTGGTAGGCTTTCGCCGATTTGGGTGCGCGCAGCGGAATCACGAGGAGGTTAAAAACAATCGCACGCACCAGCCACGGGATGTCTATCACGCGGGGGTCGTTCAAAAATTGATACAAATAGCTGCGCACATCGGCCGTTGTGGGGCTATCTGGCGTGCCCAAGTTGATGAGTAATACGCCTACGGGAGGCTTTTTTTCTGCTGTCATGGTAGGATGTCTGTCAGAATAATACGTTGGATACTTTTTGGGTTGCTATACGAGCAACTTAAAGGGAAACTGACCTTTGAAGGCTTTTGTTGACACGCTTTTAAGTTCCCTGCAAAAAGGTCTTTAGCGACTGCCGTTCAAAAATCTCTAGCTTCCCCCCTTCCGTAGCATTTACTACGCGCCTGCCCGCTGCCTCGAAGGTGTTTCGGGCAATGAGATACACGCCTTCGCTCTCGGCAAGGTCGGGTAGGTGCCACTTTACTCCGCCCGCAAAGTAGTTGGGGTCGAAGTGGTTAGGGTCGCTTTCCTCGGCGACTACTTCTTTATTGGCCGGCCCTTTGGTGGCAAAATTGTGGTCGCAGCCTACGAGAGCAACTTCCTGAAAACCAAAGTGAAAGGCAAGTTGCAGGGCGGCGAACGTTACGGTGGGTCCCATATAGACGCTCAGCGAGCAGTCGCGAGAGAATTTGCGGTTGTAGCGCACTTCGTGCACGAAGGTTACATTTTTTCGCAGCCGAATTTGCCCGGCGGCAAAGTGCGAAAAAAACAAAGGAAGCGAGGTGGTATTGAAAAAGTCTTTGTTTTGGTCTATTACGTGCGGGTTTTGCGCTACGATGCACGAGGGCCGAAAGTCAGTTTTATCGAAGAGCAGGTTGATTTTGTTCATGGCAATCGTGAAAACGCCTTCGAGCAGCGAAAAGTCGGTTTTTAGCAGGCTCGGGCCGTTGCACAAGATGACTGCTTTTTGTCCGGTGTACTGGTCTTTCCAAACATTCAGCCGGCGGCGGCTTATCCACGATACCGGGCGGAGGTCCCACGCAAGGCGTTGGGCGAGCAAAATAGCAGCTACGGTATAGGGGTTGTTTCGGGCTTTGCCCAATAAAATTGGGGGTTCTGTTTCAGAAACTTGTTTTTCTGACATACGAAAGAAGTTTTTTTACATCATGCCGTTATCGGCGAAGCTAAAGTAGTTTTTATCGGCGAAAATGAGGTGGTCGAGGACGGGCAAGTCGAGAAATTTCCCTGCTTCCACCATTTTTTTTGTCAGGTTGATGTCGGCCTGCGAAGGGGTGAGGTTGCCCGAAGGATGGTTATGCACCAAAATTACGTAGGAGGCCAGTTCGTCGAGGGCGGCCTTGAATATCATCTTGGGGTCCACCACCGTGCCCGCCACACCCCCTCGGCTGATAGGGTGCTTTTTCATCACCACGTTGGCGCGACTGAGCAGCAAGACCCAAAATTCTTCGTGGGGCAGGTCGAGCAGGTCGGGCACCATGCAATCGTACACATCTTTGGCGGAGGTGATTTTTACTTTTTCGGGCGTATCGGCTTCTTTGCGCCTGCGGCCAAGTTCGAGGGCACTGATGATGGTAATAGCGCGCGCTTGACCAATGCCGGGTAGTTTGGTGAGGTCTTTCAGCGAAAAACGAGCTAGCTCGTTGAGGTTGTGGTTGGCCGCTTTCAAGAGTGCTTTCCCTACATCGACCGCACTGAGCGATACTGTGCCCGATCCTAACAAAATGGCAATGAGTTCCGCATCGGAGAGGGCGGCTTTTCCTTTGAGCAGCAGTTTTTCGCGGGGGCGGTCTTCTTCTGCCCAACTTAAAATACCAGTCTCGCGTGGTTTTTTGGGAGTTTTATTCATACAAACGCGCTTTTCACGTACACATACGCGGGCGGAAATACTTTCTTTTGTTCTACGCACCTTTGCTCGTAGTTTCTTTTATCCGCTATTGGTGCGCGGGACTCAAAAATACATGTTTCCGGCAAACGAAGGTCAATTAGTTGTTTTTTTCCGCTTCGCGATTGGTCTGTAACTGCGCGGCAACGCCCTCGGCTTCCTCCATTTTGCGGGCATAGCCCTGTATGTCGCCGTTGCGTTGTAAGTGCATAGCTTCTTCGAGCAGCTTTTTGTAGGCACTTTCTAGCTTTTTATTGGGGTCTTTTTTGAATAGTCCGAACATGGTCTTTCTGGTTTTTGTAGGATAAACTACCCCCTCAACCTTTTGCCCCTCGTAATGTTTACGGCCTTTTACGCTACGTTTTGCGCTTACCTTACCTTCTGAAGGGTATAGACTAGCCCCACGATGCAGAGTAACAGAAAGGACGCTATGCACAGTACGAGCACTTCAGTTGCCCACGCAACGCGCTGCAATTCGTAGCCCATAAGCAACAAATAGTAGAAACTACTAAAAAAAATGCCCAATAGCAGATATAGCAAAATTTTCATGATACAACTAAATTATCCTCCTATACGCAAAAGTAAAAAATCGAAGCTGTTTGGGTTTTGGGTAGCGGCATCGAACAGCCGGTTGTAACGTACCCCTAATTCAACCTCTAGCAGCCGAAAGGCGCGGAAGTCGAAGGTGAGTTCTGCTCCCGCCGAGCGATAGGGGTTCGAGGAGGCTGGTACTTCGCCGCGTACTTCAAAGTTGGTGTTGTTCAGCACGTTATCTACCCGAAATGCCTCGGTTGTTGCGCGTGAAGCGTCGTAGAAGATGTTGCATTTCAGGCGTTTGATGAAGACGAGCGGCCCGACGGCCCAATCGGGGTAGAGCAAGGGGAAACTGTAATTAAACGAAAGACGACCGATTTGGTCGTGTAGTACGCGTTGGTCGTAGCCGCGTGCGTAGAAAAAGTTGTCGCGGAAGAGGTACGAGTTGGTGAACTTCTCGCGCCGCAAGCCTGCCGTAACGAAAAAGCTGTGCGAACGCGCAAAGCCGGGCCAATATGTAGCCCCACTGAGCAGCAGCACGTTCCCCTGATTGGGCGTATCGCCGAGGGTGCTGTGGTAGCTCGCTCGAAACGACTGCCCAAAACGAGGATTAATTTGCCGAGGCGCAACGAGCCGAAAGCGGCTAAACTGCACTGCCGCCGACAGCGCATGGAACGACCCGCTCCGCGCTTGCTCTGCGTCGCTGAAACGGAACGAAGTGGGTGCGTAGTTTACAGTGCGTAGGTGGTAGTCGGTGCGGAGCTGTATGTTGGTAAAGTGAATGCCCTGCGAGAGGTTGAAAGGCAAAAGCACGCCCAACGAAGCGTCGTTTTCTTTCCAGTTGCGCAGGTAAAAGTTGCCAAACACGGTTGTATCGGTTTCGGTGAGCGTTTGGTCGAGAAAAAAGCCGGGGCGTACGCGGTTCGCAGCCGTTTCTACCCGCGCCTCGAAGACGGGAAACCACTCGCCGTAGCGCACAGTGCCGTAGTAGCTCAAATTTCGTTCGTTGGCGTTGTAGCGCAGCCCACCTACGGCGGAAAGGGTTGTAAACGTGTTATCGGACTGTAGCTCCAAGCGGTAGTCGGGGTGCAAAACAAACGGCTGCATACTGTGGATGTTCAGCAAGCCAGTCCACTTGCGGAAGCGCGATTGCTCAAAAGTTTCTTCTGCCAGCACTTCAAGCACTTCGCC
>CAYUJH010000138.1:4971-6089 GCA_964444995.1 uncultured Roseobacteraceae bacterium
TCTTGCGCGGCCAATAGCTCGGCATCGGGATAGCGTGGGGTGGGGAAGCTATCGAGGCGTTGCCATATCTGCGGGTTTATTTCGGTTTGGTAGAGCCGCGTTCCCATAGGGGTAAAGCCCGTAAAAGCGAGCAGTTTGCCCGAAGGCGACACGTCGGCCGCGAATACGTCGGCGGCACTTTGGGTAACTTGGTATAGCTGCCGGTCGGACAGGCGGAGCGCGTACAGGTTTTGCACAGGAGAAAAGGCAGCGGAAAAATAGATAAATTCGCCGTGTTCCAGCGGGCGCAGCAGTTGCTCGTTGAGCCACGGCGTAAGTAGCTCGGCCGTGCCGTCGGGCGCGTAGCGGGCAAGAGCGTTTCGGTTGTTTTTCTGCACAACGACGACGAGGTGCGTACCAGCGGCGTTCCAGCGCGGAAAGCTAAAAAAGTAGCCTGCCGGATTGGGTAGTTGGTGCGCTACTTCGCCCGTGTGCGCATCGAGCAGGTGCAAGGCATATTGCATAGAGTCGTTGAGGGTAACAGCGACAAGCTGCGAGCCGTCGGGCGAAAGGTCGGTGGCAAAATAGCGCGACGTACGGCTGAGTTTGCCGCGCTCTTTGGTAGCGAGATTGTAGGTGCGCACAATGGAGTAGTTCGTACCAGTCCATCGGGGGTGGTACGATACTTCCGTCCAAGTTAACACGTTGCTGCGCACGGCATGACTTCGGTTGGATACCACATTGAAACCAGCCTGTGTGAGGCGTTTTTCTTCGCCCGAAAGGGAAACGCTAAAAAACTGCGCAATCTCCCGAAAACTACTTTTTAAGACTACAAGCGTAGAGTCGTCGGCAAAGCGCGGATTGCGGTACTCGGTATATATCGGTGGCTCGGCAATGGGCACGGGGCGGTAGGTTTGCGTAGGGGTGGCACTGCGTTGCGCGTTCCATGCACTATCTAGGTGCATAAAGGTCTCGCGGTAGAGGGCAGGGGTAGAAAGACCGGTGCGCTTGCGCAGGTTGCGGCTTAAAGGAAAGAAAATGCCTCGGTAGCGGGAGGCGTCGTCGAGGAGTTCTTCCCAAATTTCGGCACCGTGCGTTCTCCGAGCGTGTGCTGTGAGATAATAGCCTAAATGGTAGTG
>CAYUJH010000139.1:0-6071 GCA_964444995.1 uncultured Roseobacteraceae bacterium
GGGCGATTTTTACTGGCTACTTGAACGCAACGACCGAACCTTTTTAGTAGTTGCTGACTGTACCGGGCACGGCATTCCCGGCGCTTTGATGAGTATGATAGGCAATCAGCTCTTGTACGAAATTATTGCGCTGCAAAACTATACAGAGCCTGGCGAAATACTCGTAAGGTTGCACCTAGAAATTCAGCGCGCATTGAAGCAACAAGCAACTAAAAATCGCGATGGAATTGACCTCATTGTGTGCGCATGGGACAAACAACAGCGGGTAGTACACTATGCAGGGGCAATGAATCCGTTGTACATCGTTCGGGGAGGCGAACTCACCTCTTTGCGTGCCAGCCGCCTCTCGGTAGGAGGGCTGGTACTCCCGCAAAAAGAACTACTTTTTGAGCAGCACGCCCTTCAGATTGATGAACCTACTACGCTTTACCTCTGCACCGATGGCTACCAAGACCAATTCGGGGGAAAAGAACAACGGAAAATGATGGTGGGGGGGCTAAAGCATATTTTGAGCAGTTTGGGTACTGTTTCGATGCTCGCGCAGCAGAAAGTCCTTGAAGAGCACTTGGATACGTTTATGAAGGAGGGCAATCAAAAGCAAACCGATGATATTTTGATGGTAGGTATTCACCTAAGCCCGTAGCGTGCGGAAAATACCGAACGTGTTTCGCGCAAGAGGGAGGATAGCTATGCGCTGTGATGCCCCTTCTTGCGCGAAAACGGAGAGGGTCAGACCTCTATTTCTATACTGCCGTCGGTAAGCCGAAAACCTACACTGTGAATATTTTCGATACGCACTTCGGGGTCTTGCTTGAGATATTTTCTCAGTTTTGTGATGAACACATCGAAACTGCGCCCATAAAAGTAATCACTTTCGCCATAGATGGAAATGAGTGCATGTTCGCGTTTAAGCACCTGATTTTTATGCAGACACAGCAGGCGAAGTACCTCACTTTCTTTGGCCGTCATTCGGCGGGTTTCGCCCCCTGTTACGGCGAGCAATTGGTTGGGATAGTCGAAGGTATATTTCCCAATTTCAAACACGGTGCGCTGCTCTTCTATTTCGTAGCCTCGCGTACGCCGCAAAATAGCATTGATGCGCAGTACCAGCTCCTCTTCGTCGAAGGGTTTGGTAATATAATCGTCGGCACCGAGGTGGAAACCGTTGACTTTATCTTCCTTGAGCGACTTTGCCGTGAGAAACAGGATAGGAATTTTAGGGTTCTGCTCCTTAATCTGCGTGGCCAAGGTAAACCCATCCTTCTTGGGTAGCATCACATCGAGGACGCACATATCGAAGGTATGAATTTGGAAAGCGCGCAGCCCCTCGTCGCCATTTACGCACAGCATCGTATCGAACCCCTGCGATTGCAGATATTCTTTTAATAAACCGCCTAGGTTGCGGTCGTCTTCTACCAAGAGGAGTTTTGTTTTTTCTGTATTATTCATACGCCAGTTGTTTTTGTGTATAGATTTTTTTGTGAAGTTGTTCAAAGGAGAAAGTTTTTTCCCCACGAAATTAACAAATTTCCCGTAGAATTGTGTGGTTCTGTATTTCCCTCAAAAAAACTTGTTTTTTTCCGTTCGCAAATTAACTTTGCAGTCCGTTAGAAAAACGGGGTGTAGCTCAGCCCGGTTAGAGTACACGTCTGGGGGGCGTGTGGCCGCTGGTTCGAATCCAGTCACCCCGACAGTTTAGAGGAGTTAGCAAACGGCTAACTCCTTTTTTTATGTGCAAAAAAAGAGGCTTTCCCCGTAGTGAAAGCCTCTTTTACAAGCGAAGTACCGGACTAACGCGCCTGTAGCTGTGGGTATTCCTTCTGAAAGTCTTCCCACGACATGCGGGTGTGATAATCCTCACCAAAAAACATGAGTACGGGCAGTAAGTTTTCTGGTTTTTGGTAGCCGGGCAGGGGTTGTATCATGCGGAACTGGTCGTCGAGAAAGACCACCGTAGGGTAGCTTAGTTTTCCGCCTAACAGCGAGGCGGCAAGTTCGTGGTAGCCCTTATTACCTCTGGCAATAAACTTAAATACATTGCCTTGGAAGGTTACATCTGCCCGCTGTTCGCCATCAAATTTTACGGCATGGTAGTATGTGTTCATGTAGGCAATTACTTTGGGGTCGGTGAACGTATTTTTATCCATTACCTTGCACCAGCCGCACCAGTCGGTATAGACATCGATAAAGATTTTTTTGGGTTGCGTTTTATTAAGCAATACAGCTTCTTCAAAAGAAAGCCACTGGATAGAAGGTTTTGTCTCTACGGGTTTTTCCGGGTTTTCTTTCCCTACAAACGAGGTGCTCAACCATAGAGGGAGTAGCATAGCGCTACTGAGCCAAAGTAGAAAGGTACGTTTCATAACGTCATAAAATTTTGGGTGGATATGTTTTAGGTACATTCAAAGAACGACTTTTGCGTGTAATCGGTTTATTTCCTGCCCTACGAAGGCGTGGCGTAGAGGTTTCGCTATCCTTTGGCAAGTACTGCCGCCAAGTTGGTACGGTAGGCTTGTATGGCAGGGAGCAGGGCTGTGAGAAAACCGAGTAACATGGCTACTACGAGCAATACAGCCTCTTCCCACAAGAAGCCCCACGGATTTAGCCCCGCCTGCCCGGCGGTGTCCCAAAAGTGGATAACCACTTGCAGGGTAAAGTGCCCTAGGGTAATGCCGAACAAGGTGCTAAACGTAGTAAGCAGCACACTTTCTAAAATCACAAGGAAGAAAAGACGCACTTTCGAGGCTCCCATGGCGCGCATAACGGCCAAGTCGTACTGCCGTTCGCGCAAGGCGTTGTAGAGTGCGATAAAAATACTGAGTGCGGCAATGAACACCATCAGGTAGGCAAAGGCGCGAAGCATAGTGAAGCCGAAGCCAATGAGGCTAAACAGGCGGCTCACTTCATAGGCCGGAGAGGCAGCCTGCAAGGAAGTCTGCTGATTGATGTAGCGCGGAAAGGTAAGTACCCCCATCGGCGAGTTGAATTTAATGAGCAGGGAGGTAAGCTCGCTATCTTCTTTGCCCTTCGGAAGCCCAGTATCTTTATTTTTTTGCCGTGCCTGCAACATGCGTGTCTGTGCTTCTTTCGAAGAGATTACCCGGCCGGTATCCTGCGCAATTTCGCGGTCGGTGTGTGCATGTGTTGCAGGCTGTGTGTCTTGCTGTGATACCTCTGTAGGTTTTTCCTCATTTGCCTCCTCGTCGGTATCTTCGCTGTGCGCGTGTGCAGCCCAAACGCTTTCTACGTTGCACAAAATGAGCTGGTCAATCACGCCGGAACGCTGCTCAAAAATACCTACTACGGTGAACGCGTGTTCGTCGTGTACCTCTCCATCGGTGGCACTTAGGCCATGTGCGCCAAAGAACGTATCGCCTATGCGTAGGTTGAGCAGTTGGGCAACGCGGCTGCCAATACATACCTCAAAGTTTTTTTCCCACGCACGCCCTTCTGCCAAGCGCATATCGTACAGGGTAGGGTACTGCCAGTTGGTTCCTACAATGCGGAAGCCGCGATGGCTATCGCCGAGTGCCAAAGGAATTGCATATTTTACGAGGGGGTTTTGCGCGAGCCGTTCGGCCTCGCTCAAAGGGATATTGCCGGTAGGGTAGTCGATATGAAAAATACTCGACAAGATGAGCTGCATAGGGCTGCCTTTTGCGCCCACAACTAGGTCAATGCCTTGCACATTGGTAGTAAGTTGGTGCTCCACTTGCCTTCCCATGAGCAATAGCAAAGAGATAAGCGCGACGCCAAGGGCTAAAATGAGCATATTGAGCAGCGTATTGAGCGGACGCGCCGCCAAGTAGCGAACACTGAGCAAGAATAAATTCATGGGCCAAGTAGGGTTACGTATGCAGTAACATCCTCAAAAGGGAGGGGGATGTGTAAATTTTCGCCTCGAAATGCCGAACATTGCAAGACAGATGTGCGTTTTTCAGGACATATCGGGTAAGTCAAAAGTACAAGCGAAGCCTTAAATTTGTTGGTTTTTCAAAACTTTTTTGCATCTGCTATAAGAAACTTTAGCATATCATTTGTACTTATTCGTGGATTACGTTAATTCGTCGCTGAAAACAAAAATTTACCTTATCTTAAATAAAATACGCAAGTAAAATGAGTAAGCCCAAAGTCGTGAAAGATTATGAGAAGTTGCCAGATGAAATTAAAGAGCAACTCAAGCTAGTGTACCCTAAAGGCTTTACAGACCATCTTGTCAGCTTTACCAACAAAGACGGCGAACGCAAGCTAGGACTTCCCTTTGAAACCGACGACTACTATTATCTTATTCGTATGACTATCAACAAGGCTACGAGCATTATTGAGGAAGACGATGACTACGATGACGACGGTATCCTAAAAGATTTTGTCCGCGAAGAGTATCAAGAAAAGTACAGCGACGTTGACTATTTAGATTCCAACGGCAATGAAGATAACGAATACGAAGACGATTAAACGGAGCCATGCACACATACATGGGTGCATACTAGGCATTCGTACGACGATGGAGGGATAAGAAAGGAGGCTGTCTGTGGAAAAAAAGGCAGCCTTTTTTAGTACAAACGGTCGTAGATTTTAACGGAAAGCTCAAGGAATTTCTCTATTTTTGGACACTATACAGGACACAAGGTGCATTCGTCTCTTCGGAAGCCTCAACAGCTTGCAGTGCGCCCTTACACTAATTCGTACATGAGCGATAAAGAAGCAGCCATATTGTGTGTGGACGATGAGTCTATCATTCTTAATAGTTTGAGAACCGAACTGCGCGAAGCCTTCGGAAACCGCTTTTTGATAGAAGTGGCGGAGTCGGGCGAGGAGGCACTGGAAATTTTACAAGAACTCCTAGAGGAAGGCGTAGAAGTGCCTGTGGTCATCTCCGACTATATCATGCCCGAAATGCGTGGCGACGATTTTCTGATACAAACGCACCGCATGAACCCGCGTATCAAGACTATTATGCTTACCGGGCAGTCGGGGCTAGAAGGTGTAACCAATGTGATTAACAAAGGACATCTGTATCGTTACCTCTCAAAACCTTGGGCCTCCGACGACCTGAAAATGACCGTAGAACAGGCGTTTCTGAGTTTTTACCAAGAGGAACAGCTCAAAGAAACCAACGAGCAACTCAAGGTGCTAAATGCTTCGCTAGAAGAAAAAGTACAACAGCGCACCGAGCAACTCAAAGCCTCCAATCAGTACCTAGAGAAACTTTCGCAAGAGCTAGTGCAAAAAACTGCGCTCATCGAAGAAAAAAACCGCAACATAGAGGCTAGTTTGAACTACGCCAAACGCCTGCAAACCGCTACGATGCCCTCCCAAGAAGCCATCCGCCAGTTGCTGCCCAATAGCTTTTTATTCTATAAGCCTCGCGATGTGGTCAGCGGCGATTTTTACTGGGTAGAGCGCGTAGGCGACGAGATTATCATTGTAGCGTCCGACTGTACTGGGCACGGGATTCCCGGCGCGTTTTTGAGCACAATCGGCACGGTACTCCTCGATAAGGTCGTGCTCGACGGCAAACTTACCGACCCTGCCCGTATTTTGGAAGAACTAGACGCGTGTATCAAACAGACCTTTCGCCACAATGCCAAAAGCATTGCCGACGGCATGGACACCAGCATTTGCGCCTTCAATCCAACGTCGTTGAAACTTACCTTCGCCGGAGCCAAAAACCCGATGCTTTTGGTGAAAAATGGGCAATTAGAACTGTTCAAAGGGTCTAGAAACGGCATTGGCAATACCATAAAGCTCGATGAGCCTTACGTAAACGAGGACGTACAACTCGCTAAGGGTGATGAGTTTTTTCTCTACTCCGACGGGTTTCAAGACCAATTTGGTGGGGCGCAAGGCAAGAAGTTTATGGCTAAAAATTTCCGCGAGTTACTCCTCAAGCTGCACCACCTAGAAGCCGACCAAAAAGAACCGCTACTTGCCGAAGCACTCCAAACATGGGTAGGAAACCGCTTCCGACAGCTTGACGACATCCTTGTAATTGGTGTGAAAATTTGAGAAAATTGGTTTGAGAAGGACTTTTTCGGCGTTCATTTGCTTTTTAGAACTACAATGAAATT
>CAYUJH010000140.1:0-6058 GCA_964444995.1 uncultured Roseobacteraceae bacterium
AACAATAAAAAATCCTGTTGTTATTAGCAATATATTTATTGCGATTTTTCATCTAATAACTATTTACACAATGATAAAAGTAGAGAGGCTTCATTTTGAAATATTACCGTAACAAAAACAATTTTATGACATCAACTTAGTGTAATGAAGACTAACGTACTTAATGGAACGTTAGTCTTTTTGATGTATATGTATTGATAGTTACTCTTTCTAAATACGCATAGTTATACCACGATTCACTTGATTTAAAGATTAACATGATTTGATTTGCTTGATTTTGAATGACTTATGAAATCAAAATTTCGCAAACCTCGCGCGTTTCGGTATACAATTGGCTGTTAAGCAACAAGAAACCCATAAAAATTGAAAATTTCCTACCGCACTACCTGATACACCCATATTTTTTGCAGCAGGTGGTCGGGCGAAAACAGTATGGCTATTCCTTTTGGTTGGAACACTGCATAGTAGCCTTGTGCCGCTGAAATGCGCGCAGAGGGTCCACCGAGCCGCTTTTGCACGTGCGCAAATGTGCTGTTGGGGTCAAGACCAAGCGTTTGGCTTTTTCGCGCTGTTAGGAAATAGAGCTGCACACTGGCATCGTCGTACCAATAGCCGCCCATTTCGCCAAATGCTTTGGTAGCTACCCCCTGCACCATCCGGGCGGGCTGCTCGGAAAGGAAGGCTACGTAGGGCCACGTAGTGCGCATACGCAGGCTATCGAGTTGTAAGCTGGCCATGATAATTTCCCCCACAGGCTCTAAGGCTTGGTGGTCTTGCCCGTGCCCTGCGCCTTGGCGGCCTACGGTCTTGCCCATTTTTTGCTGAAAGACCCGCCAGTTGTGTGCGCCATAGACCGGGTCGGGGAGGGCCTGTTGAAAGTGGGCTTCCGCCTCGGTGTGTGCCCCTCTTGAAAATTGCACAAGTGCCCATACGGTATGCGCAGCGGCATCGAGTGCGAAGCCCTGCTTTTTGAGATGCTCGAGTGTGCCCAAGGCGGCAAAATCGTTGCCCATTATGTGTTGCGTAAGGGCTTGATTTACATAGGCAGGTAAGTAGTTTGCGCGTTTTTCGAGAGCCGCCGAAAAATGTTTCGCAGCGTGTTGCAGCTTTTCTTGTATTGCGTTATCCGACGAATTTCCTCGAACCTGTTCGAGATACGAAACCGCGTCGGTAGCTACCGGATAGCGGAACGCGCTCGGCGGTAGATGGGTCAGGGCTTCTTGCAAATAACAGGCACCAAGGTTTAGGTGCAAATCGGCGGTAGGAAATTGTTGCAAAAGCCACGACAGCCCCACAATGGCCTGCTCGTAGCGGCCTAGGAGCATAAAAAGACGGCTGCTTTCCCATACCGGCAACAGTTGTTGCAGGCGTTCCTGAGCCTGCTGCGCGAGGGCTACGCGCTCGTGGCGGGTGGGATAGCCCTGTGCGCGTTGTGTGGCATCGTGTAGCCCGTAGGCAGTGTAGAGTTTTTCGAGCAGGGCGGGTAAGACACTAAAACTTTGGAAGCCAGCTTCGTGGGCGTACCACCCGCCCTCTTCGTCGGCTTGTTGCTCCATGCGCAGGCGAGTAGCAAGTTGAACAACCTCCGCATTTTTCCCTGCATTTTCGGCAGCAAAATAGGCAGTAAATGCGTGCCCATGATAGTAGTGTACGAGTTCGTGCCCAAGCAGGGCGGCGAGGGCATCGTCGGCGCGGTCGGCAAAGGTGAGGCAGAGGTCGTAGGCTTTTTCGTCGAGCAGGACGGTGGGGGGCGTGCCGTTGCGGAACTCTGCAATTTTCTGCGAACGCGCCTGCGGGACAAGACGCAAAACAGGAGGCACTTTTCCACGCCCCATGACGGCTACTAAGCGGTCGAAAACGCGCTGTGCGTGCAGGTACTTATCTGTGCCCGCTTGTGCGTGTGAAAGGAAAATAAGAATACTTCCTAAAAAAATACCAAAAAAAGAAAACAATGATTTGAAAATCATACTATATCCTGAAAGTGAAGTGGTTTGGAATATGTTGGCATTATATACTAAAACGCATGAGTTTTGCAAAATTTTGGTCTCATAAATCATTCAAAATCAAGTAAATCAAATCATGCCAATCCTTAAATCACGTGAATCTTGGTATAATTTTGCTATAAACCATTCAAAATGAATTTTTAGACACGCTGATACATAGCCGCATAAAATTTATTTTGAAATTGCACGAAGGCGTTCTAAGCGCACTTTGTTGTTTTCTTCTTCCAGCGGCTTGGCTTTTTTGGTAGGTGCGAGTAGAAAAAAACGGTTGTCTTCTACCAAATAAAAAAGCGTGGCGGTATCGCTTTCAATTTCCCATAACTGAAAGCCCGTGCGCGCACGCTTGGCAGAGAGTACAAGTTGCGTGCCATCGTAGCGGTATTCTTGCGTGTCGAGTGCGTCGGAGAAGGCTACTTGGTGCTGCTTGGGTGTTTCCGGCTGCGCGACAAACCCTAGTGCTTGCCCTTCAAAACTCACCGAAACTACAGTATATAGCTCCGTTTCGAGGTTTTCGCTGCGTACTAGCCATACTACGGTGCCTGTTACCACAGCAAGCAATACCGAGGCCGCTGCTACGTATTTCAAAAACATACGGCGCATAAGTACTGGCCCTGCGGAGGGTTTTTCGGGCTGTTTGGTACTTTCCGCGAATGCTTCCTCAGCGTCGGCAGGTAGAGGAATGCGCGCTAATTTTTTTTTTAATTCGCTGCGTCCGTACGTATGTATGCCTTGTATCAGGGTTTTGTGCCACATAAAAGCCTCTTCAAAGGCTTTTTCCTGAGCAAGCCGCTCTTCAAAGGCGCGTTTTTCTGCCTCTGGTAGCTCGCCACGCACGTAGCGGTCGAATAAGTTGTAGTTTTCTTCCATCTGAACCTAGTTTAAAAACAGTCTTCTTTGTGTAAACCTGCTGCCTGCACTAATTTTTTTAAGTTGTTGAGTGCCTTGTATTTCTGGCTTTTCGCGTTTTTGTCGTCGGTGTAGCCCATTGTTTCGGCAATATCTTTCATGCTGCGTTGCTCGTAGTAAAACTGTTTGAGCAGTTCCTGCTGATTTTCGCCAAGTTGCCCGATGAGCACCGCAATTTGCTCGGCGCAGGGGCTATCGAGTGTATCGGGTGCATCTGCGGTGATTTCTTCGAGGGTTTCGGTATCGGTGTCCACGTAGCGGCCTTGTTTCCGCAGTTCTTTGAGCCACAGATTGAGCGCAATCCGGTAATAGTACGAACTCAACTGGGCAGTAAGCCGAAAAGAGGCTTTTCGTACGTTCTCGTATAGCACCACAAACGCGTCTTGGTGAATGCGTGTGGCATCGTCGCGCGTGCCTCCTTTTTGCAAAATTAGCTGGCGCACATACGGATACAGTTGTTGATAACATTTTTCTATAAGACGTTCGTCGTGCTGTTGCAACCCTTGTAGGAGTGCCTCGTCTGTGAATTTTTCCATGCGTTTGCCCTTTCCTGTTTGCCAGTAAAGGTACGTGCTGCTGTCCAAAAACAAAAACAATACGCAGCTGCTAGCAACAAAAATACAGCGGCACGTGGCAAGGGCAGGAAAATGCCGAACACTTACTTCCTGCGGCGTATGCTCGGCATTTTTTACCCGTGTAGCCCTATTAAGGCTTCTTCTTTAAGAGCTTTCTGGCAAAATGATGAGGAATGAGCAGTACCTGTTCAAATGTAACGGCACGTGCCCAGTACTGTCGTGCTTTTTTGGCATCGCCGTTTAGTTCGTGCCATACGCCGAGGTAGAAATATGCCACGCAATGATTGTCTGCTGGTGGGTTGCTTGGGTGGGTCGCTGCCAAGTCGATGATCTCCTTTTCGCTCTTATCGCCCAACACACACAAAACCACGTCGTGTATGTAGAGTGCTTGTTTGAAGGAAAGTTTCGAGAGACCCACGCGCAAGTGGGTGTGTGCGTCGGCTTCGTTCATGCCGCTTTTGCGGTGGGCAAGGTAGCGCCAAAGCAAGGTGTAGGCATCGTAGCCCTGCCGCGAACTGATGGCAAGGGCGCGGTCGAAATCGGCGATAGCCTCCGCGTAGTTGCCTTGCAGGTAGTGTATTCGGCCGCGTCCTTCCAACCCAAACGAATGTCCGGTTTGCCGAAAGTCTTGGGTATAATCTGTCTTAGCGTGCTCGTATTCGCCCAAGATTGTACGCACCCATGCGCGCTGCGCAACCGCGACGTAGCGGTTGGGGTCGTAGGCGAAGGTTTGGGTATAGGCGGCGACGGCTTCCTCGTAGCGTTCGGTGCGCTCCAGCGCATAGGCACGCATAAACCACACACTCGCGTACGAGGTAGAGTCTTGACTTTCCTCCCAGCCGTCGTTTTTGGGAGGAGCCGGATGGTGCTTTAGTGTTTTGTTAGTGAGTGAGATAATTTCCTCGTACCGCTCTTGTGCGTACAAGATTTGAAGGGCTAACAAGTAGTTATAAAAACTATTTTTCTCGCTGACTACCGTGTCTTTCCAGTCTACATACGTATGTGTATAGGCCTGTTGGATGGCGGCATAGGCCTCGTTGTACTTACCTGTTCTGTAATAGACGTCTGCTTTTGTGTAATGCAGGTTGGTATATTGCGTTACTTGATAGGGATAGTTTTTCTGGTACTGCAAGGCACTGTCGCACCATTGTATGAACGGCTCTATTTGCTTCTGCTCTACGGCAGCCTTTTCAAAGTTATTTATGAAGGCAAAATAGGTATCGCCTATCGAAGCTGGGCGTTTTTTGCGCATATCGTCTCTATACGTAGCTATAAACTCCTCTAAAAATGTATATACGCTTTCGATGTCCTCTACCCACAACATCATTTTGGCGCGCTCAAGATAAAACCCTCGCAGTACGTCTTCGTGTATTTTAGGGTAGCCATGGAACAAGCGATTTAACACGTTGAGTTGCCAATCTTCTTCTATGCTGTCCCAGTGTTTGTTTACGGGAATGCTATCTAAAAAACCCGAGGCTTTCCAATGATAGAGATACCGCTCGTAGATTTCTTTTTTCTTTTTGGGCGAGCCTTTTTGCAGGTCGTCAAAAAATAGAGTGTGCCCTGCTAGTGCTAAAAAACTATGGCTAAATGCCTGATTGGCATTTTGAGGTTGCGCCAACGCTTGGTAGAGCAGCGTTTTGACCTGCTCCAACACATCGCTGGGGGCATCGTCTGCATAACGTATCCTCCACAGCTCAAAGGCTCGCCGATTGAACGCAAAGGTCGTGCTGTCGTACGAGGTGGCAGTGGCTGGGGGCGCGGCTTGCGCGTAGCTCGTCGTCTCACAGAGGCCGACAAGGAATAGGAATAAAAGGAGATTTTTCATATTGAAAAAATTAGTTTTCGTGGAATAAATAAATAAGAATAGAAATCGAATAAAGGCTATACCGAAGCGCATAAAGTTTGCGAAAGTATGGTCTTATAAATCATTCAAAATCAAGGAAATCAAATCATGTTTATCCTTAAATCAGGGGAATCTTGGTATAAAATCAAGTGAATCGTGCTCTAAAAAGGTAAAATGATGTCTATCGAGGTATCTGGGGCTTCGGCGACACCGGCGGCATCTTCGCCACCCTGTTCGATGTCTGGCGCATAGCCAACTATGTTTTGAGGCTCGCTTTTTTTCTGAAAAACCGCAGAAACCCCCAAGAGAAACAGGCTCCCAAGTACCCAAACCCCGCTGAGCAGGTCGAGCCGCCACAGCACGAAAAACAGCACTACGGCAAAGCCCAATACTTGGGGAAGGTGTTGAAATAACCACAAAAAGAAAGCACGAATCAATAATAGCATGGCATGTTATGTTTAAGGTTCACAGGTATATACCACTGCCTAGCAAAAGGTAACCCAAACTGAAAAAAAATTTTCGGGTTACCTTTCCGCCCCTCTGGGTATTTATATATGTGGCGTTGTTTTTGCCTGCACCATGTAGTACCCTTATACCCCGATAAAAATGAAACGATTGACCTTTTTCCTGCTTTTTACGCTATTTTTCTGTGCGGCAACTCACGCACAAATCCTGCAAGACCGGTGGCGAACAGCCGACAGCGTTACCTTTTTTTTGAACCGCGAAGC